>JACIWU010000040.1 GCA_014360805.1 Chloroflexota bacterium | reverse complement strand
CTCCCGCCGGGAGAGGGCCAGGGTGAGGAACGCTCGCGGGCCACACACCTCACCCCCGGCCTTCGGCCTCCCCGAACGAGGGGGCGAGGTAGCAAACACGTAGGGCGGCTTTCCATAGCCGCCAGCCGCCGCCAGCGTCGGGTATGGAAACCCGACCTACCCATGGCGGCGGGCGCCGCATCGCCACGCACACGAGGCGACGTCCTCACTGCTTCGTCCACCAGAACCGCAGGACGGCCTCGCCCATGTGTTCGTAGTACTCCACGCGGATGGTGTGCCGCCCCGCGCTCAACCCCTCAAAGACGGCCGTGTAGGTCCGCCGTATCCCGTCCTGCCACTGATCCAAAACCTTCCAGTCGTCCAACCACACCCGCACGCCGTCGTCCACGATGACGGAAAACTCGTAGGTCCCGGCAGCAAACTCCACCTCCCGCGTCCAGCGCACCGAGAAGTTGTCCTGCCCGACGCCCGGACCGGGGCTCCCCAGCCCCCACTCAAAGTTGAGCGCAGGATCGTCGCGCACGAATACGGGTTGGCCCCGCAAATCCCTGTTGGAGAAGTACTCCCCTTTCCAGCCGGCGTAGGACACCAGCGCCTCCCACGAGACCTTGATCTCGGCCGTGCCTGACTGGTTGTAGTAGGCCACGCGCACCGTGTGCCAGCCGGCGTCGCTCACCTGCACGTCGCCCGCGTAGGTCGTATCCGTGCCGGCGTGCCACTCGTCTATGACGAGCGCGTCGTCAAACCAGACACGCACCCCATCGCGCGCCTTGGCGTAGAAGCGATAGTTGCCGGTCAGAAAATACCATTTGCGCGTCCATCGCGCCGAGAAGCCATCGGCGGGAATCTCCGGCGCGGGTGCTCCGAACCCCCATGCGAAATCCACCTGCTCGTCATCTTGCACCAGCGCGGGCGGCCCCGACAGGTTCGGATTGGCGAAGTACTCGCCTTTCCAGTTGGGGAATGCGTCTTCGTAGTCCCACCACAGGGCGACCGTGGCCGACCCCGCGCGCTCGTAGTATTCCAGCACCACCGCGTGCGACCCCTGCGCGAGGAAGATACTCGCACTGTAGATGGTCTCGGCGCTGTCGTGCCACTCGTCCACCAGCAACCTGCCATCTACCCACAGGCGGCAGCCGTCGTCCGAGCGCACGTGGAAATGGTAGGTGCCCGCCGCCAGAGACAGCGTCTTCGTCCAGCGCACCGAAAAGTTGTCGGTCGGGATTGCGGGGTCGGGCGATCCCGTTGTCCATCGGAAGTCTATGATGTCATCATCGCGGATGAGCGTAGGTTCGCCCGACAGCGTCGGGTTGCTGAAGTACTCGCCCTTCCAGCCGAAAAAGGCGACAGGGGGCTGCAGCGTCGGCGCGGGCGTCGCGGTGGGGGCCGGCGGCGTGGGGGTGAGCGTGGACGTCGGCGAGGGCTGGGGCGAAGGCGCGGGCACCGGCGTCGGCGTCGCGGTCGGCGCGATAGGTGTGGGGCGGCGCACGCGGAAGGGCGCGCTGGCCTGAAGGCGACCGGCAGTGCGCGCGACGACCCCCACAGCGCCGCGATCCAGCAAGTCGGGATCATCCGGGAAGACGATGGCCGCGACGAAGGCCCCATCGGCGCCCACCTGCGCGCCGTCGTAGGCGTAGGCTTCCTCTTCAAGGAACGGCGGCGACAGGTAGATGTACACCACCTCGCCGGGCGGCCAGTTGACGCCTGTAACGGTAACATACGTACCCGCGTACCCCTCGGCGGGGTCAAGGGCAATGGACGGCCTCGGGCGCGGCGTGGGCGTGGGCCGGGCCGCAGGCCCCCGCACCACCGTCGCGATGGAATACCCCAGGAGCGCCAGGCCGGCAATGACGGCCAGCACCGACAGCACCGCGCGCAGTGCGGTAGTGAACGGGCGCCGCTTTCGGTTCGCGCTCACACTCCACCTCCGTGGAACCCAGGCGCGCCAGCCTGGATGCCTACCCGGACTTGTCCGATTGCTGCCCGGCGGGGCGATAGCGGTCCTTGTCGCGCACGCGGTACTTCTCCATGACGCGCGCGAAACTGTCTTGCAGGTCAATCCCCTGCGAGTTGGCCAGGCAGATGACGGCGAACAGGATGTCGGCCAGTTCCATGCCCAGTTCCTGGGGCGCTTCGGTGGGTTTCTTGGGCTTCGGGCCGTACAGGTGGTTCACCAGCCGCGCGGTCTCGCCCAACTCCTCGGCGATGCGCGCCAGGTTCACCAGGGGCGACCAATACCCGCCCCCGACGGTGCGCACCCACTCGTCCACCTCGCGCTGCCAGTCTCGGACGCTCTTATCGGCCATACCCGTCTCCGATGCCGAAGACCCGCACGGCATTCCCGCCCAGGAGCGCCTGCTCGGCGTCGGGCGCGAGATTCGCGGCCCGTATTCGCCGCAGATAAGCCCGTGCGCGAAGGAGCGGATAGTCCGTGCCGAAGAGAATCTTGTCCGGCGCGACCTCCGCCGCCACGCGGTAGATGCGGTCGTCGTACAGGTAGGGCGACGCTGCCGTGTCGTAGAACACGTTGCGCAGGCTTTCGCGCACCTCCGGCATGAGTTCGTAGAACAACAACCCGCCTCCCCAGTGGGCGCAGATGATGCGCGCGTCGGGGAACGCCTGGGCGAACCGCACCACAACCTCCGGGCCGGTCTTGCCCTTGCCGGGGTAGTCGTGGCCCAACTGTTCGTTGGAATGGGTCATCACCACCCAGCCGAGGCGTTGCGCGGCCTCCATGATGGGCCGCATGGCCTCCACGTCGCTCAGGGTGTAGCCCTGGCCGTCGGGCATCAGTTCGCCCAGGCCGCGCAGCCCGCCTTTGGCGCAGCGCTCCATCTCGTACACTGCATCGTCCGCCGCGCACGGGTTCAGCACCGCCAGCCCCACCAAGCGGCGCGGGTAGCGCGCGACGGCCTCCATGACGTAGTCGTTGTCGTCGCGGCAAATGCCCATGTCGCGCCAGGCGAACCCGCACACAACGGCCACGTCCACCCCGTCCTCGTCCATGGCCTGGATGATCTGCTCGGCGGTCGCCAGGCGCGTCTTAGGCGCAGCGTACAGCCGTCGGAAATAGTCATCGCGCGCACAGTACTCGTCCCGGCAGGCGGCAACCTCGGGGCGGTGCACGTGCACATGGGCGTCAACGATCAACGCTCCCTCCCGAAGCGAAGTGGCTCCGGGCGCATTATACCACACGTTGGGTGGCGGGGCAACGCGCCCGAACAGCACCTCATCCGCGAATCACGTGAATCCACGCGGATGGGGCCTGGCCGCCCACCTACCTCGCCCCCTCGTTCCCCATCTCCGCCGGCGGCCGGGGGTGAGGTTTCGGCGGCTATGGAAAGCCGCCCTACGAAACCGGATTCACCGCGGAGCAAGCGTAGGGCAGGTTTCCATACCTGCCCCCTGCCTACGGCGGCTATGGAAAGCCGCCCTACGTGTCTATTATTCTCCATTCGTGTAGATTCGCGTTATTCGTGGATAGCCTCTGCCCCGCCCCTGGCCCGCAGTTTGGCAAGCGGCGGCCTTTCGGCTAGAATTCTCCCTGGCGGTGGCCAATCCCAGGCTGGCACCCTTACCGATACTGCAAGGAGGACAGAACCATGGATCTCGCCCGAATGATTCGCGACGTCCCCGACTTCCCCGTGAAGGGCATCTTGTTCAAGGACATCACGACCCTGATCAATGACCCGGCGGCGTTCCGAGAGGCCGTGGACCGCATGGCGGCCCCCTACGAGGGGATGGAGATAGACCTGGTGGCGGCCATAGAGTCGCGGGGGTTCATCTTCGGCGCGCCCCTGGCCTACAAACTGGGCGCCGGATTCGTCCCCGTGCGCAAGCCCAACAAACTGCCCGCCGAAACCATCAGCGCCTCGTACACCCTGGAGTACGGCACCAACACGCTGGAGATGCACAAGGATGCCATCCGTCCGGGGCAGCGCGTTTTGCTGGTGGACGACCTGCTGGCCACCGGCGGCTCGGCCAAGGCCGCGGCTACCCTGATTGAGCAACTCGGCGGCAAGGTGGTGGGCATCGCCTTCCTGATTGACCTGACCTTCCTCAAAGGCGTGGAGAAACTCAAGGGCTACGACGTGCGCTCCATCATTCAGTTCTAGCGACGACGGCGGCGCACCACCGCTCCCGCGGAGAATGCACGACCGCAGAGGTGGACCGCGGCCACACGGCCGGTCCCCGACCTCTGCGGTTTGCGCTGTTCTGGGCTATGCGGCTATCTGGCGCGGCCCCCGGCCTACAACGTCAGCGAATCCCCCGGGCGCAGAATCACGCACTTGGCGCTCGTCTCGGACTCCACGGCCGCTTTGAACGCCTCGGGGTCCTGCTTGATGATGTCAAAGGTCCCGTAATGAATCGGGATCACCACTTTGGGCTGAATCAACTGCACGGCCTTCAGCGCGTCTTCGGGCCCCATGGTGTAGTTGTCGCCGATGGGCAGGATGGCCACGTCAATGCCCTTCTCGCCGATCAACTTCATGTCGTAGAACAGCCCCGTGTCGCAGGCGTGATAGATGTGCTTGCCCTCCAGCGTCAGCAGAAAGCCCGCCGGGTTGCCCCCGTAGGAGCCGTCGGGGAACGAAGAGCCGTGCATGGCCGGGGTCAGTTGCACGCGCCCGAACGGGAAATTGTACCCGCCGCCGATGTGCAAGCCGTGGGCGCGCAGCCCCAGGTTGGACGCGTGCACGCTGATCTCATGATTGGCGATGACCAGCGCGTCGTTGGCACGGGCGATGGCCTCGGTATCCCCCCAGTGATCGCCGTGCGCGTGGGAGACCAGCACGTAGTCCACCTTCACCTGCGACGGGCCGACCGGCGCGGTGGGGTTGCCCGCCAGAAACGGGTCAATGATCATCGTGCTCCCGCCGCCCTCCACAAGGAAGCAGGCGTGGCCGTAGTACGTCAGTTTCACCGCCATCTCGCACCTCCGCTGATGTGAAGTCTCGTCGCGCACAGTATAACCCCAACGCCCGCCGGGTGTCAACGGCGCCGCTTTGACAAAGTGTCAGGCCTATGATACCATACCCTCGCCTCGCCCAGGTCTCTCTCGGAGAGAAGAGAGACCTCTTTCTTTGCGGCGCAGCGCGCCCGCGAGAAGACCAAGAGCAAACCGAGGAGAGACAGTTGCGCACCATTGAGTGGCACGACAACGCAATCCACATGATTGACCAGCGCCTGCTGCCTCAAAGGTACCAGGTGCTGATCTGCCGCGATCACCACGAATTGGCGCAGGCGATTCGCGACATGGCCGTGCGGGGAGCGCCCGCCATCGGCGCGGCGGCTGCGTTCGGCCTCGCCCTGTGCGCCGTGCGGAGCCAGGCTCGCGACGCCGAGCAGTTGCTGGCCGAATTGGACGAGGCCGCGCGCGAAATCGCCGCCACCCGCCCCACCGCCGTCAACCTGTTCTGGGCGCTGGACAGGATGCGCAAGCGCGCCGAGTCCCTGCGCGGGCAGAGCGTGGCCGAAATCACCCAGGCGCTGGTGGCCGAAGCCCAGGCCATCGCTGACGAAGATGTAGAGACCAACCGCCGCATGGGTCGCTTCGGCGCGGAACTCCTGCGCGACGGCGACGCCGTGCTGACCCACTGCAACGCGGGCCGCCTGGCGACGGTGGACTACGGCACGGCGCTGGGCGTAGTCCGCGCCGCCGTGGAGCAGGGCAAACGCATCCACGTGTACGCCGACGAGACGCGCCCCCGATCCCAGGGCGCGCGGCTCACCGCCTGGGAGTTGATGCAAGACGGCATCCCCGTAACCCTCATCGCCGACAACGCCGCGGGCTACTTTCTGCGCACCGGCAAAATCCAGGCCGTGCTGGTGGGCGCTGACCGCATCGCCGCCAACGGCGACGTGGTCAACAAGGTGGGCACCTACAAGATCGCCGTCGTGGCCAAGGAGAACGGCGTCCCGTTCTACGCCGTCGCCCCCACGTCCACCATTGACATGAGCGTGCCGCATGGCGACGCCGTGCCCATTGAGGAGCGCAGCCCCGCCGAGGTAACCCACGTGGAAGGCGTCTGCATCGCGCCCCAGGGCGTGGCCGTCGCCAATCCCGCCTTTGACGTTACGCCCCACCGCTACGTAACCGCCATCGTAACCGAACGGGGCATCGTCCGCCCGCCCTTCCACGAGAACCTCCGACGAATCATGCAGATGGAGGCCGAATCATGAGACCGCTGGAACCCCGACTCCTGCCGATGTCCGTGGGCAGCGTCCCACACCGCGACCCGAAACAGGCCTGCGACCTGGTGCTCAAGAACTTCCCCCAGATTCCCACATGGCCGCAATTGCCCAAGCGTTCGTTCCTGGAGAACATGTACGTGCAGTACAGCGAGCGATTCCCCGGCGTCGTGCTGGAGCAAGAGCGCATCTACGTGGATCGCGATCAGGACCTGGACGAGCCGCTGGAGGCGCTGTACGTCGCCTATCTCAAGAACGACCTGGAGCACGGAGCCATCGGCAAGGAGTACGCGGCCGGGCTTCCCGAACTCGTCAGCCGCCCGCTGCCCGGCCTGACCGCCGTCAAGGGGCAGGTTACCGGCCCGGTCTCGTGGGGGCTTGTGGTGGTGGATCAGAACCGCCGCCCCGTTCTGTACGACGAGATTCTGGCCGACGCCGTGGCCAAGCACCTGCGGCTGAAAGCGCACTGGCAGGAGAAGCAGTTGCAGAAACTCTCGCCGAAGGTCATCACGTTCATAGACGAACCCTACATGAGTTCCTTCGGCTCGGCCTACGTCTCCCTCAGCCGCGAGCAGGCCATCACCCTCATGGAGGAAGTGCTCGCGGGCCTTGAGGGCATCAAGGGCGTGCACTGTTGCGGCAACACCGACTGGTCACTGCTGCTCGCCACGTCCATTCACATCCTCAACCTGGACGCCTACGGTTACGCCGAGACCCTGGCCCTCTACGCCGACGACGTCAAGGCGTTCCTGAATCGCGGCGGGATCATCGCGTGGGGCATCGTCCCCGCCAGTGAGGTCATCTTCGGCGAAACGCCCGAGCACCTACTGGAGCGTCTGGAACAGGCCATGCAACTGCTGGTGGCCAAGGGCATCCCGCTGGACAAGATCGTGGAATCCAGCCTCATCACGCCGTCGTGTGGCACCGGCTCCCTATCCGAGGCGGCGGCCGAGAAGGTGCTGGCGACCACGGCGCAGGTGTCGCACCTCGCCCGACAAAAGTTCGGAGTGTCGTAAGCATGCGCATTGTCGTTACAGGCTCCATCGCCTTTGACTACATCATGTCCTTCCCCGGTCGGTTCAAGGATCACATCCTGCCCGACAAGATTCACATGCTCAGCGTGAGTTTTCTGGTGGACTCCATGCGCAAGGAGCGCGGCGGCTGCGCGCCGAACATCGCCTACTCGCTGGCCCTGCTGGGCGAGCGGCCCGCCGTCATGGGCACCGTGGGGCAGGACTTCTCCGACTACCGCGCCTGGCTGGAACAGCACGGGATAGACACGTCCCTCATCCGCGAGATTCCCGACCTGTTCACGGCGTCGTTCTTCGTGAGCACCGACCAGGACAACAACCAAATCGCCAGTTTCTACACGGGCGCAATGGCCAGGGCGCGCGACCTCTCATTCCATCAGGTGGGCAACCCCAAGCCGACGCTGGCCGTCATTTCGCCCAACGACCCGGTGGCCATGACGCGCTACGCCCAGGAATGCAAGGCGCTGGGAATCCCCTACATCTACGACCCAAGCCAGCAGATCATCCGCTTGAGCGCCGAGGAACTGGTGGAAAGCGCCCGCGGCGCCAAAGTGCTCATCGTTAACGACTACGAACTGGAGATGTTCAAAAACAAGACCTGCTTGACGGATGAGCAGGTGCAGGGGCTGGCCGACATCCTCATCGTTACCTGCGGCGAGGAGGGTTCGGTCATCTGGGCCGACGGGCGTAAGGTGGAAGTGCCCGCCGTGTGCGCCAGCGCGCTGTGCGAGCCGACGGGCGTGGGCGATGCGTACCGCGCGGGGATCATCAAAGGCATGCTGCGCGGATACTCGTGGGAGACGACGGGACGCATCGCCAGCCTGGCGGCCACCTACGTGCTGGAGCGGCACGGCACGCAGAATCACCATTACACGCGGGCCGAATTCGTTGCGCGCTACCGCGAGACATTCGGCGACGCGCCCGAACTGGACGACCTGCTGAGCGGCGGAAGATGAGCGAGGCCAGCGCACGCCCGCGTGCCAGGGTGCCGCGCAGCACAGGCGGCTGGACGGTTCGCGAGACCCGCGACCGCGAGGAAATCCTGGCCGTCCTGAATCAGGACAGGGTCTATGCCGCCTACGCCATCGGCGACCTGGAGCCGTCGCTGTTCGCGCAGTGCGAGTGGGCGCTGGCCGAACACGCCGATGGAACGCGCGCGCTGGCGCTGTTGTTCAAGGGCCTGGAGCCGCACACGCTGCTCCTCTACGGCGACCCGCGCGGGCATGCGGTGATCCTGGCTGGCGTGATGCGCCCGCCGAAGGTGTACGCCATCTTCACCGAGGAGCAGGAGCCTGCGCTTCGCGCCCGCTACGCGCTGGCCGAAGTTCAGCGCATGGTGCGCATGGTCTGGGACAGGACCGCGCCCCTGCCCCCGCCGAGTCCGCTGACGTTTCGCCTGACGGGCGCGCGCCAGGCCGAGTTGCAAAGCCTGTACCGATTGTACGCCGAGGCGCGCTTCAGCCCGTACCAACTGATGGACGGCATCTTCTACGGCGTGGAGCGGGACGGCCGACTCGTCGCGGTGGCGGGCACGCACCTGGTCTCCGAGACCTACGGCGTGGCCGCCATCGGCAACGTGTTCACCCATCCCGACTATCGCGGGCGCGGGTATGCGCTGGCCTGCACGGCGGCGGTGCTCCGGGATTTGGCCGCCCGCATCCCGACCATCGTGCTCAACGTCGGCGCCGAGAACGAGACCGCCCGGCGCGTGTACACCAAACTGGGCTTTGCCCGATATTGCGAGTTCTACGAGGCCATGGCGTACCGAAAACGGGCGTAGCCGTTGAGGAAAGCCATGCTTCGCAAACCGATACCGACCGCTGAAGGCTGAAGGCTGACAGCGCCAGACTATCAGAGGAGAGTTGACAGTGAGCGTACCGCACGATGTGAAAGACCTAAGACTGGCCGACAAGGGGCGAGACCGCATAGACTGGGCCGAGCAGGATATGCCCGTCCTGCGGCTGATTCGCGAACGCTTCGCCCGCGAGAAACCGCTGGCGGGCGTGCGCATGTCCGCGTGCCTGCACGTTACCACCGAGACCGCCAACCTGATGCGCACCCTCAAGGCGGGCGGCGCGCAGGTGGCGCTGTGCGCGTCCAACCCGCTGTCCACGCAGGACGATGTGGCGGCGTCGCTGGTCGTCCACGAGAGCATCTCGGTCTTCGCCATCAAGGGCGAAAACCACGACACGTACTACGCGCACATTCGGGCCGCCCTGGAGCACAAGCCCCACATCACCATGGACGACGGGGCCGACCTGGTGTCCACGCTGCACCGCGAGCGCACCGACCTGCTGCCCGGCGTCATCGCCGGCACCGAGGAGACCACCACCGGCGTCATCCGCCTGCGGGCGATGGCCCATGATGGCGTGCTGCGCTACCCCATCCTGGCCGTCAACGACGCCATGACCAAGCACTTCTTTGACAACCGCTACGGCACAGGCCAGTCCACCATTGACGGCATCATCCGCGCCACGAATCTCCTGCTTGCCGGCCGCACGTTGGTAGTCAGCGGGTACGGCTGGTGCAGCCGAGGCATCGCCATGCGCGCGCGGGGTATGGGGGCCAACGTCATCATTACCGAAGTGGACCCGCTGCGCGCCCTGGAAGCCGTCATGGACGGCTACCGCGTCATGCCCATGCGCGACGCGGCCCGAGTGGGCGATATCTTCGTTACGGCCACCGGCGACATCCACGTCCTGGACCGCGCCCACTTTGAGGTCATGAAGGACGGCGCCGTCCTGGCCAACTCCGGCCACTTCAACGTGGAGATCAACATCCCCGCGCTGGAAGAAATGGCCATCGCCAAGAAGCGCGTGCGGGAGTTCGTGGATCAGTATACCATGCCCGACGGGCGGCGCATCTCCGTGCTCGGCGAGGGGCGGCTCATCAACTTGGCCGCCGCCGAAGGTCACCCGGCCAGCGTCATGGACATGAGTTTCGCCAATCAGGCGCTGGGCGTGGAATACATGCTCGCCAACGCCAAGTCGCTCAAGCCCCAGGTGTACACCATCCCCGAGGCCATTGACCGCGAGATTGCCCGCCTGAAACTCAAGGCTATGGGCATCAAGATAGACCGACTCACCGCCGAGCAGAAACGCTACCTCGCCTCTTGGGAAGAGGGCACGTAGCCGGGGCATCGGCATCCCCACATCCTGGCAGCGAATCCAGGACTGACCTCTGCGCCGAACTTCGGCGCGGAGGTCTTTCTTCTTGACAGGGGCGGCGACATTCGCTACCCTGTGCCTGGAGTATCGGCAGCAGGAGGTCGCGCATGGGAAGAGAGCGTCTCGTCGTCATTGGCGGGGATGCAGCCGGCATGAGCGCCGCGTCGCAGGCCCGCCGCCTTCGCAACGATTTGGACATCCTCGTGTTTGAGCGAGGGCCCCATACGTCCTACGCGGCGTGAGGGATTCCCTACTATGTCGGCCGTGTTGTCGACGAATGGAGCGCCCTCATTGCCCGCACGCCGGAGGAGTTTCAACAGCAGGGCATTGACGCCCGCGTGCGCCACGAGGTTACGCAGATTGACGCCGGAGACCGCCGTGTCCGCGTGCAAAACCTGGATTCCGGCGACGCGTGGTGGGAGCCGTACGATCACCTGCTCATCGCAACGGGGGCGCTGCCGGTGCGCCCGACCGTCCCCGGGGCCGACGTTGAGGGGATTCATGGGGTACACACGTTGGAAAGCGGCATTCGCTTGCGGCGGACGGTGGACGAAGCCTCGGTGCGGCGGGTCGTCATCGTGGGCGGCGGGTACATCGGCCTGGAGATGGCCGAGGCCATGTGCCTGCGTGGGCTGGAGACGTCTCTGGTGCAGCGTGGCCCGCAGGTGATGAACACCCTGGACCCCGATATGGGCGCATTGGTGTCGGACGCCATTCGGGGCATCGGGGTTACGCTCTACCTGGGCGAAGAGGTCATCGGGTTTGACGCGAAGGATGGGCGACTGCGAGCGGTCATCACCGATAAGCGCGAACTGCCCGCCGACATCGCCATCCTGGGCTTGGGCGTCCGCCCCAACACGGAGTTGGCGCGGGCCGCAGGCATCCCGTTGGGCGTCAAGGGCGCGATTCGCGTCAACGACCGCATGCAGACCGAGGTGCCCGGCATCTGGGCGGCGGGCGATTGCGCCGAATCATTCCACCTTGTCAGTAGGCGGGCCGTGCATATCCCCCTCGGGACCACGGCCAACAAACAGGGGCGCATCGCGGGGCTGAACCTGGGGGGCGCGCGTGCGATGTTTCCGGGTGTCGTGGGCACAGCCGTGAGCAAGATTTGCTCGCTGGAGGTGGCGCGCACCGGACTGCAGGAGAAGGAAATCGCCGAACTGGGGTGGGAGTTCGTGTCCGCCACAATCAAGAGCCGCACGCGCGCGGGGTACTACCCAGGCGCGGGGAGCATCACCGTGAAGGTGCTGGCCGAGAAGGGCACGGGGCGCTTCCTGGGTGGGCAGATTGTGGGCACCGAGGGCGCGGCCAAACGGATTGATGTCATGGCCGTCGCTTTGCATGCGGGCATGACGGTGGATGAGATGATGCACCTGGACCTCAGTTACGCGCCGCCCTTCTCGCCCGTGTGGGACCCGGTGCTCATCGCCGTGCGGCAGATACTCAAAGCAGTGTAGCCGGTTGGATGACCTCGTGCTCGGCCAGCGACTCCCGTAAGAGCAGCGTCAGTTGGCGGGCGTTGGTAACGGCGTAGTTGGCCTTGTTGTTGTTGAAGAAGATGTGCACCTCGCGCGCCGCGCCCGCCAGCCGCGCCACCCGCGGGACCCACTCGCGCAGTTCATCCTCGGAGTACAGGTAGTCAAAACGGCTCGCCGTGCGCTCCACCTGCTTGTACCACGTCCCCACATTCCGCCCGTGGAAGCGCACCACGCTCAGTTCGGGACTGGCCACCTCCGCCACGATGGGCACGCTCCCCGCGCCCACCTGCGGCTCGTCCACCACCGTCAGCGCAAGCCCCATCTTCCGCAGCGCCTCCAGCACCTCCGGTACGCGGTCGCCCTCTAGCCATGAGCGGTTGCGAAACTCAATGCTCAGCCGGTCATCGGGCAGGGCATCGCGGCATCGGCGGATGTAGTCCAGGTTCTCCGCCGAATACGCGTAGCGGGGCGGGAACTGGAACGTAACCGCGCCCAGTTTGCGCGCCTCCCGCAGGGGCTGGATGGATTCTCGGAAGGCGGCGAACGCCTCATCGTCGGGAGGATTCTCGCGGTCGTGCCACGTCAACTGGCGGTAGGGCTTCACGTCAAAGATGAAGCCGGGCGGCGTGCGTTCGGCCCACAACTGGAAGTTTCGCGCGGGCATCATGCGGTAGAACGTGGAGTTGATCTCCACGATGGGAAAGTGCTGCGCGTAGAAGACGATCTGCTGATTGCTCGGCAGGCCGGACGGGTAGAAGTTCGCGTGATCGGACCAGGAGGATGTGCCCACGTAGATTCTGCTCATGGCCGTCCTCTCCTTTCGGAGATGATTATACCGCGCGGCCTGCCCTGCGCGCAAAACCGCGTTCTAGTCGCACGCGGGAGCCAAGACACGTAGGGCGGCTTCCCATGGCCGCCGAGGGCTACGCTCCGTCCCCATTCGCGTGGATTGGCGCTATTCGCGGTTACAGGGCCTGCCCTACGCTTGCTACAAGAGATTCTCACCGCCGAGAGCACCGAGAACGCGAAGATTTCACGGCAAATCTCTGCGGTCCCCGCTCGCTCCGCGGTGAATCCGGTTTTGTAGGGCGGCTTCCCATGGCCGCCGCCCGCTAATTCCGTAGGGCGGCTTTCCATAGCCGCCGAGGGCCACGCTCCGTCCCCATTCGCGTGGATTGGCGCTATTCGCGGTTAAAGGGAGAGAACAGCCCGGCCCAGTACCCGCGCACCTTCGCGGCGCGACAGAGGGGGAGTTCGGGCGTGCGCCCCGCCCACCGCGCCCCAACCCATGCGGCCGGTTCGCGCACCATCGCCAGGCCCGTCCGCGCCAGGGCCACGGCCAGCGCGTAGGCCCAGCCCCGGTCCAGCCGATCCAGCAGCGCCAGGGTCTTGCCCTCCCACCACGCGCGGCGGCGCAGAAAGGTCGGCGTGAGCCGCGAGGCCGGGATGATGTGATGGACAACGGCATGAGGCGTATAGGCCACCGTGCCCCCCGCCCGCAGCACGCGACGGAAGAAATCTATCTCCTCGCCCGACAGAAGCGACCCGGGCCTGCGCCCCAGCGACAGGCGAAACAGGCCCACCCGCTCAAAGGCAAACTTCCGTATGGCGAGGTTCGCGCCGCAGGGGAAGATAGGCCCTCGTAGGTACCGGACGTCGTCGCCCAGGTCCACGACGCTGAGCAGATAGCGCAGGCGCGGGTCCAGCCAGGTCGGCTCGTCGCCGGGCCACCGCGGGAGCACCCGCCCGCCCAGGCACCAGGCGCCGGTGCGCTCCAGGTCGCGGGCCAGGGCCGCGACCCAGCCCCGCGCTGCCACCGCGTCGTCGTCCATGAAGGCGATGGCATCGCCGAGGGCATGGGCCACAGCGGCGTTGCGCGCCCGAGAAAGCCCGGGCGTCGGCTCGTGGACGACGCGCACGCGGGTCGCCAGGTCGCCCGACAGCGTTACGGCGGGCGTGGGGTTATTGTCCACGCAGAGGATGTCCACGCGCAGGTCGGCGGGCGCGTCCTGCTCCACGACCGACGCCAGCGCCTCGGCCAGGTGCGGCGCTTCGCCGTGGGTGCAAATGGCGACCGTGATGGCGCGGACAGGCTCACCGCCGCCCATGTTCACGCCTCCGAGCGGGGCGCGAAAGCCTCCGGCAGGGCCATCAGCGGCCAGAATACCCAGCCCACCGTGGGGTTGTTCAGCAAGTCGGCGGACAGGCTGTTGACCAGGTAGCCGACGGCCACCGCCAGAAGCACGGCCGCAAAAAGCGACAGCGGACGGTCAGGCGCGCGCCGCCAGAACTGGAACAGCCGCCAGATTGCCGCCCCCCACAACCAGACGAATGTCCCAAGCCCCAGCACCCCCATCTCCGCGAACACCCGCACAAAATCGTTGTGCGGCGTTACTTCAAACCCCACCAGCCTGGGGGACTGGTCTGGGAAGCCACCGAGGCCAAGCCCAACCAGGGGACGCTCCATCGCCAGGTCCGCCGCGAAGCGCCAAAGGTTGAGGCGCCACGAGACGGAGTTCAGCGCCGGGGCAGGGCGCGTGGGCACCGGTGTTGGGGTTGCGCCCGTAGAGCCGCCGACGGGCGGTGTCGGCGTGGGCCTGGGAGCCTTCATTTCCCCGGCAGGCACAGGGTGCACCGTGCGGTACAAGAACGGCGTGAGCAAGTCCTGGATGCGGCCCGCCAGGAGCACGACGGCCAGAAAGACCACGGCCAGCCCTATCAGGCCCGCCCGCGCCTTCGCCGTCTCGCGGCGCGCAAGGAGCGCCAGCGCAACGAGCGCGCAAAACGTCGCCAGCGCCGGGCCGCGCGAATACGAGAAGAAGAGCAGCGTCAGGCTGGCGATCACCCAGAACCCCAGCAGCACCCTGGTCTTCCCGCGCCCGCTGATTCGGAAAAGGTAGATTGTGAGCGCAACAATGATGCCCAGATACACCCCGTAGGCGATGGGGTGTGAGAGTGTGCCCAGCATGCGATTCTGCCCAGGGCCAGCGATCACGTTGTGGTATCCCCTGTACGTGAGCCCCTGATATACAGAGACCACCGCCGGCCACACACTGGACGCGATCATGGCCCACACCCACACACGCGCGCGGCGGGGCTTCCCGCGCAACAACTCAGCGGCCACCACATACAGGCCCGCCAGCGGCAACATCCGCGTCCAGTCGCGCAGGCCCGCAAAGGGGCTGGACGAGAAGGGGATGCTGACAAGCCCCGCCGCCAGAAACGCAGCGAAGGGCAGCGCCAACGGCGCGAGTTTGGGGCGACGCCGGATGAGGTACACCACGGCCAGGCCGGCCATCACCAGGTTGGCGAGGCCCGCCTGATTGATGTTGTACGGCTTGTAGGGAAACAGGACGAACGCCCGTCCCCAGTCGGCCGCAAGAACATTGAGCACCAGCAAGCCCAGCGCGCCGGCGAAGGGGTTGGCCAGGAATACCGCCGTAACGATGCCCGCCCATGCCAGGAACATCCCGTAGGGAAGCCCGACGGCCCAGCCGACAAGTCCGCTGAGGACAAGCCAGGCGAACCCCAGAGCCACCCATACGGGTCGCGGAATGCTCACTCGGAAAAGTGGCGTATCCTTCATCTGTTCCCCTCTGTCCATCGGGCAGCGGCTCGTAGCCCGCGCCCCGATTCACGCGCTCCAGCCCACGCGCCTGAAGCGTGCGGATGAGATCGTTCAACTCCGCTACGATGCGCCTGGGGCGTCCAGGTCGGCGCGGTCCATGGTTTTGTTGATGACATGTTCGCTCATTCGCCGCCCCGAGCGAGGGCTTCTATCTCGCGCGCCACGCGCAGAGAAGCCTGGCCATCCAGCGGCCCCACATGCGCCGGCAGAAACGCCTCGCGGGCGCGCGCCAGGGCTTGCCTCACGCCATCGTCGTAGAGCGCCTGGCGTAGCCGCTCCGCGAGTTCTTCCGCGCTCTGCGCACGGAGTGCCGCGCCGCTCTCCGAATAGGGAATGGGCTCCGGCATGACGCCCGCGTCCAGCAGAACCACCGGCTTGCCGAGGCACATCGCTTCCAGCGCCGTGGACGACATCAGGGTAACCAGCGCATCCGCGCGCCACAGCAGGCTCAACACGTCCACGTCACGGGTCAGCGTCCACTCGGGCGGGAAGTCATGCCCAAGCCAACGGCGCGTGCCCTCCAGATCTTCGGCCGGGTGCAGTTTGGCCACCAGGTGATACCCTGCCCCCAAGCCCTTCACGCCCTCCACGACCGTCCGCCAGATTCGGCGCGCCGCGGCTTCGTCGCACACATTGTAACGCAGGTACGGCTGCGAGGAAAACACGATGACCTTTGCCCCATCGGGCAAGCCCAGCGCATCCATGCCGGTGGGCTGCGCGGTGCCCTGACGCAGCGCGTGCAAGAAGTCGTAGCGCGGCTGTCCGGTAACCGCGACACGCTCGGCGGGAACCCCCTGCCCGATGAGCCACCGGGCCACGGCCTCGCCCATCACAGCCACGCGGTATGCGCCGTTCTGGCCGTAGGGCCTGGGGTCGGGCAGACGCAACCCCAGCGCGTTCAGCGCCGCGCGTGCGACCCGCACTGGCGGCGCAGGCACCGGCCGCAGGGCGATGACGCCATCCTGCACCAGAAGCGACGGGACGCGCAAGCGCCGCGCCTCGGCGATGAACAGCCGCTCCAGCGTCCCCAGGTCGTTGCCGAGGACCACCACCTCGGGGCGCGCCTCTCGCAGCAGCGCCTGGACGGCCCGCCGCCCCTGGCGCAGAACCCGCATGCGGGCCACCGCCCCGCCTTCCCACGGCGTGCCCGAAGCGCCACCCGGGCGCGGGAGAAGCGTGTAGTTGTCCCAACCTTGCGCTCGCAGCGCCGTCTCGGCCCACTGGTTGTAGTACCTGTCCAGGGCTACCCAGCGCGGCGCAACGCGATTCCCCCGCTCCAGGATGCGCGCCACCGGACTGAACATGCGCACATGTGTCTGATTGCTACAGACAAACAGGGCACTCGCGGTCATGGGGCCCCCTCAGCGGTCGTCGGACGCGGCGGCTTCGCCCTTCAGTTTCGCGGCCTCGGCAAACTGCGTCCAACTGACGCTCTCGCGCCACATGTAGAAGAAGCCCAACAGCGTGATGGGAAGCCATAGCGCCGCGTGCAGCACCAGGGTGTAACTCGCCGCGATGGGCCCTTCCACGCCAAACCGCTGGAGGATGCGGATGCCCGGCCAGTCAAAGGTGCCCACGTACCCCGGCGAGGATGGGAGCGTCGTGGCCAGGTTCACCACCGCCGTCATCAACATCAGGACGAAGAACGAGACCTGGAAGTCAAAACTGTGCATCACAAACCAGTACTTGGTCGTCTCGGTGAGCCAGATGGCGACCGAGGTAACGAAGATCATCAGGATGTCCGCCCCGCTCCGCAGGAATGTCAGGCCGTCCAGGAAGCGGCCCGTGATGCTCTCGGCGGCCGCGCGGAATCGGCTGGGGACGAGGCGCTGGATGAACCAGCCGGCCAGCGCCTGGGAACGGCGAGGCGATGCGGCGATGAGAAAGAACACACCCAGCGCGCCGAAGAATAGCAGGCTGAACCAGATGACGATGCTGCGCCACTCTGCCGCCTCGGGCGCGATGGGCAGCACCACGAACACGAAGAACAGCATGGTAACGCCGTCAAAGATGCGCTCCACGATGATGGTGGCCAGGCTCGCGCTGATGCTCACGCCTTCCTTGCGCTTCAGCACGTAGGCGCGGATGACCTCGCCCGCGCGGAACGGGTACACGTTATTGCCCATGTAGCCGATGACCACCACCGGGAACAGCCGCGTGAGGGGAATCCGCTTGATGGAGCGAAGCATGTAGTGCCAGCGCCAGGTGCGCGCCCAAACCGCGACGAAATAGACTGCCACGCCCGGGAGGATCCACCAGTAGTTGGCCGTGCGCGCCACCTCCCACGCCTGGGCCAAATCCAAGTCGCCCAGCACGTCGTAGAGGAAAAAGGCGCTGATGAGAACTCCCAGCCAGAATTGCCACCTTTTCAATGCGCTCACGCTCACCCCCTTCGCCCGTGGCTTACAACAAAAGCCGGCCTGGCGGAGGCTTGCTGTCCCGCCAGGCCGACCCTCATCGCTCAACCCTGAATCAGGTCCCCTGCGGGGCGCCCTCCGTGCTGGCGGCCACGGGCAACATCACGCCCAGAATGCGCTCCAGCGCCATCGTGTGGCTGCAAACCCCGTGGGAAAGGAAGAAATTGCATTGACAGGTCCACCTGCCCTCGTCAAAAGTTAGCGTGTAAGTGTCGTGTTCGCCTCTGAACCGGACACGGAATTGCTCAAAGGTGATGCGGTCTTTTTCCTGTGCGTAGCGTTTCGCCTTCTGAATCTTGCTGATCATCCCTGATTCCATCATTCTCCCTCCTGTGCCCCGGTGGGGCCATAAGATGCGGGCGCGGTGGCGGCCCGAGCGAAAAAACAAAAGGACATCAGGGCATACCTCACCCCGATGTCCTCGGTCCTGTCGTGCCCATTGGGCAAACCACATTCATGAATCGTACCCCTCGGACGGGTTCTTCTGATTCCAGTATACCCAGGTCCGCGCAGTTTGTCAACCCCACCGCGGGCTGACACGGAGAGGTGAGAACACCGCCTGGGCGGCGGCTATGGGAAGCCGCCCTACGTGTCCACACCTATTCTGCGTTCGTGTGGATTCTTGTTATTCGTGGATGGCGGGCGCAGCCCCTGTAACCGCGAATAACGCCAATCCACGCGAATGGGGAACGAAGCGTAGCCCCCGGCGGCTATGGGAAGCCGCCCTACATGTCCACACCTATTCTGCGTTCGTGTGGATTCTTGTTATTCGTGGATGGCGGCGTAGGGATTTGTCCCATCGGCAGCCCGTGTGATAACATGCAGAAGCCGCGCAACAAAGCGGATGCACGAGGGTTTACCAAGATGCCACACTCGGAGGATGCCATGCCGCTACCCGACTGGATCAAGGAGTTCCCTGGGGCCATCACTGTCTGCGACAGGGATGGCACCATCCTGGACATGAACGACCGGGCCGCCCAGGTCTTCGCAGCCGACGGCGGGCGCGCCCTCATCGGCCATAACGTCCTGGACTGCCATCCGGAGCCTGCCCGCAGCAAACTGCGCAGCCTGCTGGAATCGGGCACCCCCAACGTGTACACCATTGAGAAAAAGGGCATTCACAAACTCATCTACCAGGCCCCCTGGTACCAGGACGGCGAATACCGCGGGTTTGTGGAACTCTCGCTGGAAATCCCCGCGACGATGCCCCACTTCGTGCGAGGCTAACGCGTGGGGCGCTGGAGCAGGCATCGGAGGAGGGCGTGATCTGCGCGGCCGTGATTTTTGACATGGACGGGCTGATGCTGGATTCGGAGCGCATGGCGCGGGAGGCGTGGCGGCGCGCCCTGGGCGACTGGGGGCTGGCGCTGCCCGATGGCCTGTACTTCCAACTCATCGGCCGTGAACAGGCCGACACCAAAGCCATTCTGGCCCGCGCCTACGGGCCGGCGCTGCCCGTTGACGAAGCCTACGCGCGCAAGCAACAGTACCTGGAAGAGGCCATGCTGCGCAGCGGGATTCCCACCAAGCCCGGCCTGCACGCGCTGCTGGACTTCCTGGACGAGCGCGGCATCCGCAAGGCCGTCGCCAGTTCCACCCATCGCCCCCTCGTTATCCAGAAGTTGCAGTTGACCCACCTCTTGGGGCGGTTTGACGTCCTCGTGTGCGGCGATGAGGTGCCCGCCGGCAAGCCCGCGCCCGATGTCTTCCTGCTGGCCGCGGAGCGCCTTGGGGTGCCCGCCCGCGCCTGCATCGTGCTGGAGGATTCCGACGCGGGCATCCGCGCGGCGCATGCTGCCGGCATGGTTCCCATCCTCATCCCCGACCTGAAGCCGCCCTTGGCCGAAACCGTGGCGCTGGCGCACCGCGTCTTCCCGTCGTTGACCGAAGTGCGCGATTACCTGCTTGTCCTGTTGCAGAAGGAGTCCGCCGATGGAGATCACAGACCTGCGGCCGGATGATTGGGATGCCGTTCGGCAGGCAGCGGCGCTGCTTGTCGCCGCGTTCCGCGAGCACTGGCCCACCGCCTGGCCGGACATGAAATCCGCGCTGCGGGAAGTGCGCGAATCCTTCGGCGAGGGCCGCGTCAGCCGCATCGCCGTGGAGAACGGCATCATCCTGGGCTGGGTCGGCGGGATTCCCGGCTACGGCGGGAATGTGTGGGAGGTGCATCCCCTCGTCGTGCACCCGCACCACCAGAGGCGGGGAATCGGGCGGGCGCTGCTGGCCGACCTGGAGGCGCTGGCCGCCGAACGGGGGGCGCTGACCCTGTGGGTCGGCACCGACGACGAAGACGGCATGACGAGTCTTGCGGGCGTGGATTTGTACGACGATCTGCTGGGGCATCTGGCCCGCATCCGCAACCTGCGCGCCCACCCCTACGAGTTCTACCAGAAGGTCGGCTTCGTCATCGCAGGGGTCGTGCCCGACGCCAACGGCCCTGGCAAGCCTGACATCCTCATGGCCAAGCGCGTGCAGGCCGGGCGAAGCGAAGTAGGAGGAGCAGACCACCGCGCGCCGACCGGAAGTTGACCCAGGCCCACGCCTGGGGTAACATACATCGGGTTCCAAACAAAAGAAAAAGGAGGCGGCAATGCCCAAGTACGCGTTCTTCAAAGGCAACTTTGTCCCGATTGAGAATGCCAAAGTCAGCATCATGACCCACGCCTTCAACTACGGCACCGGCTGCTTTGAGGGAATCCGCGCCTACTGGAACGCCGACGAGAACCAACTGTTCGTATTCCGCCTGCTGGAGCATTTCCAGCGCCTGCATCGCTCGTGCAAGATTCTGCACATCCGCCTTCCCTACTCACCCGAAGAGTTGAGCGACTTGCTGGTGGAACTCCTACGCCGCGAGGGCTATCGCGAGGATTGCTACATTCGCCCCATTGCCTACAAGGCCGACGAGATCATCGGCGTGCGGCTCCACAACCTGACGGACGAGTTCGCCATGTTCGCGGTGCCGTTCGGGCGGTACATTGAGGGCGAACTCGGCGCGCGCGTGATGATCTCCCCGTGGCGCAGGGTGGACGACAACGCCATCCCGGCGCGCGCCAAGATCACCGGCTCCTACATCAACTCGGCCCTGTCCAAGACCGCCGCGGCCATGGCCGGCTGCGACGAAGCCATCGTCCTGACCCACGACGGGCACGTCTCGGAGGGCAGCGCCGAGAACCTGTTCCTGGTGCGCAACGGCAAACTCATCACCCCTCCGGTTACCGACGACATCCTAGAAGGCATCACCCGCGAGACGGTGATGGAAATCGCCCGCGCCGAATTCGGCCTGGAAACCGAGGTACGCCACGTGGACCGCAGTGAACTGTACACCGTAGACGAGGCGTTCTTCTGCGGCACCGGCGTCCAGATTGAGCCTATCGTGGAGATTGACCATCGCGTCATCGGCGACGGCAAGATGGGCCCCATCACCCAGAAGATATACAACCTGTACTTTGACATCGTGCGCGGCAAGGTGGCCAAGTATCGCCATTGGTGCACGCCCGTGTACCGGTAGCGGCGCGGCGTGCCGGATCCTGGCCTGGTGGGGCCAACGCGATTTGACAACTAGCACAAATGTTCGTATACTATCTCCAGAGGCGTTCCGGAGGCTGGAGATGGATACGCTGGAGAAACTCTCGGCCCTGGGCGAAGAGGCCCGATACGACCTGTGCTGCGGCGCATGTGGCACGGAGGCGGGCCGCCGCAAGGACGACATCGGGCGCTGGATTTACCCCGCCGTGATGCCCGACGGCAAGAAGGTGGCCCTGCTCAAGGTCCTGCAGACCAATGTCTGCGAGAACGACTGCTACTACTGCGCCACCCGCCGCAGCAACGACGTCCGCCGCATTGCCTTCTCGCCCGACGAACTGGCGCGCGCCTTTGAGGAACTGGCGCTCCGAGGGCGCGTGCAAGGGCTGTTCCTCAGTTCGGGCGTGGCGGGGTCTGCCATCCGCTCCATGGATCGCATGCTCGCCACCGCCGAACTGGTGCGGCGAAAGCAGGGCTTCCGCGGCTACATCCACCTGAAGATACTCCCCGGCTCCAGCCGCGCCCACGTGGAGCAGGCCATGCGCCTGGCCGACCGCGTCTCGGTGAACCTGGAAGCGCCGGACCCAGAGCGGTTGAGCCGCATCGCGCCCGACAAGGACTACTTCGGCGGTCTCCTCCAGATGATGCGCTGGGTGCATGAGATTCGCCAGAGCGCCGAAGGGTTGAGCGCCGTGAGCCAGACCACCCAGTTGGTGGTGGGCGCCGCGCAGGAATCCGACGAGGAGATTCTCCGCACCGCGGCCCATCTGTACCGACAATTCGGCCTGTCGCGCGTTTACTACAGCGCGTTCCAGCCCCAGCCAGGGACGCCGCTGGCCGAACTGCTGCCGACGCCCCCGCTCCGCGAGCACCGACTGTACCAATGCGACTTCCTGCTGCGCCAGTACGGGTTCGCGCTGGACGAACTGCCCTTTGACGGCGCCGGCTTTCTCGCGCTGTCCACCGACCCGAAGGCCGCATGGGCGATGCGCCATCCCCAGCACTTTCCGGTGGAGGTGAACCGCGCCGAGTTGTCGCAGTTGCTTCGCGTGCCGGGCATCGGCCCCAAGACGGCAGCCCAGGTGATTCGGGCGCGACGGCAGGGCCGCATCCGAACGCTGCGCGACCTGAAGCAACTGGGCGCGGACGCCGACCGGGCTGCCCCCTACGTCCTGCTGGACGGCAAGCGCCCGCCCTACCAGTTATCCCTGTGGGAACGCGCCTAGCGACACGGAACGCAGACTATGGTGCAACTCAGCCCCGAAGAACTCCTAGCCTGGCGAGATGAGAAATACCGGCGACTGCCCCGCCTGCGCGTGCGGACGGAAGACGAGGCCCTCGCCTTCCTGAACGATGTGGGTCTCGCGGCGCTGTTCACAGCCCCCGACATGGAACTGCCGAGCCTGTGGGCCGCCATCTGCGGGGGCGAGCGGTCTATCCCCGAACACCACAACGATTACGAGTTGGGCTTGACCTGGGAGTGGAAGGACACCCTCCCCGCGCGCAAGGCGATCCTCTACGGCAAGTTCCTCCGCAAGAAGCCCGTCTTCATCGCGCTGGACATGGCCCCCCACTTCTATGCGCTGTCGGGGAACTTCGGCGAGTTGGACGACTACCTGCAGGAGTACGAAGAAGGCAGGCTCAGCGAGGAGGCCAAGCGCGTGTACGAGGCCCTGCTGGCGCATGGCGCGCTGCCGACTAGCCACCTACGCAGGGAGGCCCGCCTGGCGGGCAAGGACAGCGCCCCGCGCTTTGACCGCGCCATCGCCGAATTGCAGATGGGGTTCAAGATCGTCAAGGTGGGGATTTCGGACGCCAACCGCTGGGGCTACTGTTATGTCTACGACCTGTTCATCCGACAGTTCCCCGACGTAGTGGCGCAGTCCCGTGTTATCTCGGAGAACCAGGCCGCCGACGCCATCCTCACCCGCTACCTGGCCACGGTGCGGGTGGCGTCGCCCGTGCAACTCCAGCGGCTGTTCGGATGGGAACGCTGGCGGCTGGAGCGCAGCCTGGAGCGGCTGGCCCGATCGGGCGCCGTGCGAACCGACGTGCGCGTCGGCGACGAAGGCGATCTCGTCGGCCTGGCGAGCCTCCTCCCATGACAGGTTCGCGGCGCGGACGGATGCCCTAGCGTGAACCTGTGGCGCCCGGCGGCGCTTGGCGTTCGTCCGTGTTGCTCACGGCAACCCTCTGGCCGATCTTGCGCTCTGTCCCCTGGACGAGCCGCCGGATGTTCGGGCGGTGGGCCAGGATGACCACCACGCTCATCACCACCGAGCCGGCGAGGTAGGCGAAGGGCACCCTGTGGCCGACCCACTGGATCGCCATCCCCAGCGGAAACAACGCCGACAGGGTGAGCGAGCCTAACGAGGCGTAGCGCGACACGGCCATCACCGCAACCCCCACCGGCAACAGCGCCGCCGCCACGGGGAACGACAAGAGGGCGGTGGCCCCCACCATCGGAGCCACGCCCGCGCCGCCTTTGAACTTCAGCGTGAACGTGTAGTTGTGCCCCAGCACGGCGAACAGCGCCGCCGCCGCATGGCCCGCGGCGGGAGCGCCGAGCGCCCTCGCCAGCCAGACCGCCGCCATGCCCTTCAGCACATCCACCGCGGCCGTGATGAGAGCCGGAAGCCAGCCCAGCGTGCGCAGCACGTTGGTGCCGCCGGTGCGCCCGCTCCCGAACCGGCGGATGTCCACGCGGTGCGCCTTGCCCATCAGGTATCCGGTGGGGAAAGATCCCAGCAGATACCCTGCCACTGCCGAAACCACGACAAGTACCCAGTCCAATCGTCTTCCCCCTTTCCGCATTCTGTACAACACGACGGGCGGCGGCAAGTTGCGCCCGCGCGGTTGTGCAAAGCGCGGCGCCGGCCTATAATGTACGCCCAAGAGGATGAGGCCATGAGAGACGACCGGAAATGGGCCGCCGTGTGCGGCAAGTACTGCGGGGACTGCCCCGAACTCCAAAGCGGATGCAAGGGATGCGCCTACCAGTTGGGGCTTCCCCACGGGGCGGAATGTCCGGTGTTCCGCTGCTGCGCGGTGGACAGGGGGCTGGAGCACTGCGGGCTGTGCCCAGATTTCGCCTGCCACACATTCCTGGCCCTGGACAGCCCGCTGGAAGGCGCCCGTAGGTACCGCGCCTTGATCCGCCGCGCCGAGGTCGGCACCGACGCCTGGCTGGAAGAAGTGAGCAAACGCCGGGCCTCGCGGAGATAAGGCCTGGGGCAGCCCTGGCATGGTAGGCCGCCCCAGGGTGGAGCCCTGGCCCCCGGGGGAGCAGGGGCCAGGGGGCGAGGGGGAATCCCAGGCAGAACCTGGGACCTCCTCCAACAGGATTACGGGCCTGCCATCACAGCGGGCATGTACACCCGATGGACAGACCCTACGATGATGGCGCCATCCACCTGTCTGGGGAGCAGCGCGTCTCCATCGCGAGTGGAACCCTGCACGTAGTAGAGATCCAGCACCGCCGCGCCAGGCTCCACTCCGATGAATGTAATGGAGCAGATGCGCCCCGTGCCGGTGAAGGGTTCGGCGGGGTTGGTGTTCGTTACCGCGTACCAAATCTCCCCCGTGGCGTTGTTCACCTGGTTCTTGATGACGAAGTGATCGTTCGCGTCAAAGACCTCCCACAGCGGCGTAACTCTGTCGGACACGGCCTGCAAGCGCGATGTGTCAAAGAGCAGCCGCAGGTCCAGGCCGTAGTAGTTGGCGCCGTTTTCAAGCCACACGTCCACCGTTACGACGCCGCCCGTGTCCACATGGGCAGGCAGGGGCAGAATACGGACCGCGCCCGCCTGCGATTGGCCCTGCACGGTCGCATCCGACGCGCCGAGGGTCAGAGCGATTGCACAGAGCGCGAGGGCAGTGGCCAGGGCCACGTACCCGCGCCGCACCGCTACCAGTCGCCTGCTCATGGCGCGTACCCTCCTGGCGCGTGGGTCGCCGACGCGCCGTCGGCCGCCGCTCCCTGTGGCCAGTTCACGATGATCACCGGCATGTAGATCGCGTACTTGGGCACCCGTGCGTAGCCGAACATCACCGCAACCCCCGCCCGATCGCTTGTCAACTCCACCGGGATGGGGTCAGACGGCGTGGTGCGGCGGTAGCCGTCCAGGACATGGTTCCTGTCGCTCACCGTAACTAGGTAGCGCCCACGCCGCAGGTTGCTGAAGGCGAAGAACCCGCTTGCCCGCGTTGTGGTCGTGGTCTCCAGGTAGATGTCGGCCGCCGAGAGGAGTCCGTCGCCGTCCTCGTCGCGATACAGGTCCACCGTAACGTTGCCGATGCCAGGCTCGCCCCAGTTCAGCGCCCCGTTGCGGTTCTCATCTTCCCACACGATGCCGTCAATCACGCCCGAAGGAGTCGGCGTGATCGTCGGCATGGCTGTCCGGGTCGGGGTGCCGGTGGGCGTCGGCGTCGGCGTTACCGTGGGCGAAAGCGTAGGCGTGCTCGTGTGCGTTGGCGTCGGCGTCGGCGAGGGCGAAACCGTCGGGGTGGATGTAGGCGTGCGCGTGGGAGTGCCGGTGGGTGTGGCCGTAGGCGTCAAGGTAGGCGTGGACGTGGGCGTTGGCGTGGATGTGGGCATTGGCCTGTCGTAGAACTCGTTGCCGCTGTATGTGCCCGCGGGAATGCCTGTGTACTGAATCCAGTCCGCCGTCCTCACAACCCCGCCCGCGCCTGCCACCGCGCCAGTGGAATAGTAGCCGGCCGGGTTCGTCTCCACGATGTTGTAATACGTGTACACGGCAGAGCCAGGTGCAGTAATCCGGAAATACCCGGACGGCCCGGTCTGCACGTAGCCGAGCCATGTGCCGTAGGGCGACGTGGAGTCATTGCTGCCCCACAGCGTAACTCCGGCGCCGGCGAGGGGGTGGGAATGGTCGCTGGGATACCCCTCGTACACGTAGCCGGAGAATGTGCGCCCTGGACCGGTGGTGGGCGTGGCCGTCGGCGTGTTGGTCGCCGTCGGGGTCCGTGTCGCCGTGCCGGTGGTGGTCGCCGTGGGTGTGGCCGTCGGCGTCGGGGTCCGCGTCGCCGTGCCCGTGGCCGTCGGCGTCGCCGTGGGTGTGTTCGTCGGCGCAGAGGTGGCCGTGGGCGTCGCCGTGGGTGTGTTCGTGGGCGCAGAGGTGGCCGTGGGCGTCGCCGTGGGTGTGTTCGTGGGCGCAGAGGTGGCCGTCGGCGTCGCTGTCGGCGTGTCCGTCGGCGCAGAGGTGGCCGTGGGTGTGTTCGTCGGCGTAGGCGTCGGCGTGTCCGTGGGGCCGCGCACGGTAATCGCCCCATCCACCGTGGTCGGGTACAAGGCATCGCCGTCCCGTGTGGAACCCTTGGCGTATGTGAAATGCAGGGCCGTTGTGCCTTCCGCCAGCCCGCTGAACGTGATGGAGCAAACGCGGCCCGTCCCAGTGAACGGCTCGGCCGGGTTGATGTTCGTCACGGAGTACCAGAGCCGATTGTAAGTGGCATCCACGCTCTCCACCGTGTTCTTGATAAGAAAGTGATTGGCCTCGTCAAAGACCTCCCACAACGGAGTGGCCTTGTTCGCTGGAACGCTGACTTTGGCCTTCTCAAAGTTGAAGCGGAAGTCCAGGCCGTAGTAGTTCCCCGCATCCTCCAGCCAGACGTACACGGTTACCGTCCCGCCCACGTCCACATAGGCCGGGTTGGGCAGGATTCGGAGCGTGCCGGCAGCATCCTGGGGCAAGACCTCGTGTGGCCTGGGCGGGGCCGAATCCTCCATGTCGTGCGCCAGAGTGTGCCGTCCAGGCGGGATGGCCCAGAGTTGCCCCGCAAGCAGTGCCATCACCGCCAGTGCGGGAAGCACGCACGTCCGCAGTAGTCTGGTCAGCGCTGCTTGGTTGTTGTTCATGTATTACGCCCCCTCGCTTTCTTCAGCCGGTCGCGCATCGGTTCATGGCCAGGGCACAGGACTTGTGCGGGTGTAGTTCCCCGCGGCCAGGACCATGTCCACGATATCCACCACCCCATCGGCGTTGATATCGGCGCGCTCGGTCAGAGGATCTACGGTCAAATCGTACTTTCCGCCAATGATGCTCATGTCCACGATGTCCACCTCATCGTCGTCATTGGCGTCTCCCCCTAGTAGTCTGACCCGTGGTAGCGGGTTTTCCCCCCGCACGAGGGCTTCCACCCGCTCGCCGTCCAGGTATCGGGTCATCTCCACGGTTACCGTGTAGGTGTCGGTGGGCACGGTCAGCGTGTAGAAGCCGCTGGTGTCGGTCGTCGTCATCACCCCGGCCGGCCAGGCGGCAGCCACCGCGCCACTCCAGTCCGTCCGGCCTTGCAACTCCACCTGGCCCGTGATGACCGACATGGGCAGGATGCGAATGTACCCGGAAATCACATCGGGCGTCACCCGCAAGCCGTCGGCAGAACCCAGCCGCGGATCGGCGATTCCGACCGTGGCCGTAATCGGCAAAACGGGTGGGCTTTTGGCGACGAAACGCACCCAGCCGATGGCCCCCGCGCCGGTCGCAGGCGGCGCCGGCTTGAACTGCGTGGCGGCGAATCGGACCGTCCCTGCGACGTTGTCCACCGTGGCGGCCCACCCCGGCGGCGAGTAGTCCGGCAGGACAAACGAGTCGTCAAACCCCGCGGCGGTCGCTTCCAGCAGCGTCGGGTCAAAGGTTACCGCGAATTGGTATCCGTACACATTCTCGCAGGTGAGCACCAGCGTCGCCGTGATCGCCCTGTCCGACTCCATGATCTCGCCCGGAGGCGGCACGCGCACTTCTATGGCGGTGAACGGCACGATGGTAACAAGGGCCGGGGACAGGGCAACCGGCTCCAGCCGATCCCCATCGGCCGTGGCCAGTTTGACGTTTTCCAGGCCGATTTGCGTGAGCACCGGCACTGGCGACGGCGACTTGGCCCGGAACCGAACCCAGGCGACCGCGCCCGATCCCGCGGCGGGCGGCGTGGGCTTCAGTTGCGTCGCGGCGAAGCGCACGGTGCCGGCGACGTTGTCTATCGTGCCCGACCACCCGACCGGCGTGTATTCGGGGTTGAGGAAGCCAGCCTCAAACCCGGCATCCACGGCCTCCAGCATCGTCGGGTCAAAGGTCAGCACGAACTGGTAGCCGTAGAGTTCCGCGGCGGTGATCACCACCGTGGCGGTGATTTCGCCGCCGCCCGCCCGCACTTCGGCCGGCGACGGCACGCACACCCACACCTCAAATCCCCCCTGAGCGCCGACGCCCAGGCCCGCCCACACCAAAACGGCCAGCGCTGCGGCTACGACGAGGGCCAGAGCCCACGCCAGCCTCGCATGCGAAAGTGCTCTCTCGCCCACGAGTTCCTCCTCGCTAGTTGCCGCGCCTCCGCTGTCGCTGCCACAGGGCCCACCCGCCGCCCAACAGGATGACGACCCCGACCATGCTCACCAAGACAAGCCCCAGGTTCAAACTGCCGCCCGAGCCTGCGCCCGAAGCGTCTGCAGTCGGTTGTGCGGCAGTTGGCTCCGCGTATGCGGTCGGCGCTGCCGTGGGCGCAAGCGTCGGCGCGCCGGTGGCCGTGGGCGCCGGCGTGGGCTGCGCGGGCGCAGTCGGCATCGGCGTATCCGATGGCCGCGCGGTTGGCGCGGGCTGGGTGGGCGCCGCCGTGGGCTGGGCCGTTGGCTTCGCCTGCGTCGGCTGTGCCGGCAGCGTGGCCTCCGGCGTCGGTGTGGGCAGGGGCACCGTGGGCTGCGGCGGAGGTGGCGCCGGCGTGGGCGTGGCGGGCGCTTGCGACGGCTCCACCACCTGAATCTCGCCGTTCGCAACGTCGGCGGGGATCGCCTCGCCCGTGCGGGTGGCCATCTTCTGGTAGGTAACGGTGAGCGCGCTCGTCGCGCCGCGTTGCTTCCCCTTGAACACGATCACGAACGCCACCCCGCTCCCGCTCACGGGCTGGCTTGGGTTCAGTTGGGTCAGGGCGTACCAGATGGTGCCCTGGGCGTTGTCCGCCGTGTTGCGGATCACGAAATCCACGCTGAGCAGGTCCCCCGGGCGCACCTGCACCCCCGCCTGCGTCGCGTCGGCGTCCACCACCTCCACCACCGCGGGGTCAAAACCGATGCGGATGTCCAGGCCGTAGAGGTCTTGCACGTTCTCCACGCGCACCTCCACGGCAGCGGTTTGGCCTTCGCCCACCAGGGCCGAGGCCGGCGCCAGCACAACCCGCGTGCCCGTCTGCGCCATCGCGCCGCTCGTCGCGAGCAGCGACACAAGCAGCACCATCACAAGCCAGAGTCGGCCAATCGTGCGTTGCATGGTATTCCCCCTCGCGCTATGCATAGAATCCAGACACCGCGGGGAGAGGCGGTCTCCCCACCGCCTCTCCCGCCGAGTTCACACAGCACCTACGGCGTCCATGGCGATTCGGTCAGGCCGTAGTTGCCCGCCGCCAGCACCAGGTCCAAGATGTCCACCAGGCCATCGTAGTTGATGTCCTCGTCAGTGGTGGCCGGGTCCACAGTCTCGCCGAACTTGCCACCAATGGACGACAAGTCCGTGATGTCAATCTCATCACTATCGTTCACGTCGCCGCCCAACAGGATGGCCTTGTTCAGCGTCAGGTTATCGCCCGAGACGACGACATCCGCGCTGGCGTCCAGGTAGCGCGCCATCTCAATCGTGAACGTGTAGGTGTCGTCGGTCATGTTGCTGAACGAGTAGGTGCCCCACGGCCCTGTGGTAACCGGCGACGGATCGTAGCCATAGGTTACGCCCGCCTCCGGATCCACAACGGCGCCGGAGTCATTATCGCGCCCTTGCAAATCCACCAAGCCGCTCACCGTCGTCGTGCCCAGGATGGTCAGCGTGTCGTCGGTTACTGAGTCCACGTAGATGTTCACGCCACCGACCGCGCCCAACCGCACCTTGCTCGCGTCCAGGTCTATCGTCGCGTCCGTGCTCGTCCCGCTGATCTCCTGCGCCTGGAACGTGATCGTCAGCAACTTCACGCCGCTCCCGCTCACCGCCGTGTCCGACCCCCCGCGCGAGCAGTAGAACGTCAGCGTCCCGGCGCCGTTGTCGTACGTCGTGTTGCACCCCTGCGACCCCTTGAAGTACCCGGCGCCCTCATCCGTCGTGCTCACCACCTGCAACTTCGTGGGGTCAAACGTCAGCGAGAACTGCGCCCCGTAAAGGTTCGCCGTGTCCACCTTGATGTCCACATCCACGTTCTCGCCCTCGCGCACCTGCGCAGGATCCGG
>JACIWU010000039.1 GCA_014360805.1 Chloroflexota bacterium | reverse complement strand
ATCGGGCTGAACGGGCGAAGCCCTGCGGGCTAGCCACAGCCCCGAAGGGGGCTTTGTTCTTGTAGCACGGGGGTTTAGCCCCGCGCGTCGCCCCTCACCCTAGCCCTCTCCCGCGGCGGGAGAGGGAACGGCACATATTATGAACGAACTCCGCCCCGTAGGCAAGCGCGACTGCGCCCGCGCAGTACGGGCGTCGCGGGGAATAGAAAAGGCCCCGTCTTGCGGCGGGGCCTTTGCGTATTCAGTTTTTCGTCGCGGGCCTACTGTTCCAGTTTCACCACGTCGGCGGCCTGGGGGCCCTTGTCGGTGTTCTGGACGGTGAACTCCACCTTCTCGCCTTCGTATAGGTTGCGGTAGCCCTCGCCACGAATGGCCGAGTAGTGGACGAACACGTCCGCGCCGTCCGGCTGGGTGATGAAGCCGTAGCCCTTCACCCGATTGAACCACTTGACTGTACCTGTAACTCGTTCACCCATGGTCAGAAAATCAACCTCCTGCGGTATTCTGTAGGACAGGGCTTGCGTCTCCGGAGCACAGATAGCAAAAAGCCGCCACGGAAAATCTTGGCGGCGTCTTCTTCATCTGTGTCATCCCGATACAGCATCTTCCTGCAACCTACTTCGGGCGGATGATACCACAGAATGCGAGGGTTGTCAAATCGGACTTGCGCCGGTGTATTTGTCCCCGCCGGCGCGTCAGCCGAGCACGACCTGCCTGCCGAACTGCTGGGCCTGCTCCAGGATGTAGGGGCGGGACGCCGCATCGTGGGCGTTCTCCAGGTTGTTGAAGGCTAGCGCGCCGCCGTAGGCGGCGTCCAGCGCGTCCATCCAGACGCGCATGGTGAGGCCCATGCAGTCAAACTTGATGCGCGGGTGGCCCGCCGCCGCCACGAGGTACCCCTGGCGCGGGTGCGGCACGGGCGGCATGGGGCGCTGCACAATATACTTGCGGGCGTAAAAGCACTGGCAGCGGTCTATGAGTTGCTTGGCTTGGGCCGAGACGTGGCCGAAAAACATCGGCGTCGCCAGGATGATGCGTTCGGCCACTTCCAGTTTGGGGTACAGGGGTTGAAAATCGTCCTGGACGACGCAGAAGCCCTCTTTCCAACAGCCGTTGCATTCTATGCACGGGGCGATGCGGTACTGGGACAGGACGATGCGCTCCACGTCGGCGCCTTCGGCCCGCGCGCCGGCCAGGACGTGGTCCAGCAGCGTGTCGGTGTTACCGCCTCGGCGGGGGCTGGTCGCGAACGCCAGGACGTACATGGGCCGACGCGCCTCACTCTTCCTGCTTCTGCACCACAGTTCCGGCCAGTTCCTCCAAGAGCGTGGTGATGGCCGAGTGGTCCAGGTCGCCGCGCCCGGCCACCTTCAGCCGCTTGAACATCTCGGCGACGAGGGCCGTAACGGGCAACGGGACCTCGTAGGCTTTGGCGGCGGCCAGCGCGTTATTCAGGTCCTTGTAGTGCAGGCGCACGCGGAATCCAGGCGTGAAGTCGCGGTTCACAATGCGCATGCCGCGCGTCTCCAGCACGCCGCACCTGGCCAGCCCGCCGCTCAGCACCTGCACGATCTTCGCCGGATCCACGCCGGCCTTCGCCCCCAACACGAGCGCCTCGGCCACGGCCTCCAGTTGCAGCGCCACGAGAATCTGGTTGCACAGTTTCGTAATCTGCCCCGCGCCATGCCCTCCGCACAGGACGATGTTCTTGCCCAGGGTCTGGAGCACGGGCAGGGCCTCGTTGAACACGTCCTCGGGGCCGCCGACCATGATGGACAGCGTCGCCTGGCGCGCGCCCACATCTCCCCCGCTGACGGGCGCATCTAGCACCTTGACGCCCTTCTTGCCCAGTTCCTGGGCGACCTTGACAGCGGTAACGGGCGAGATGGAACTCATGTCTATCAGCAGCGACCCGGGGCGGATGCCCAAGGCCACGCCGTTGGGGCCGAAGACGACCTGCTCCACGTCGGGCGAGTCGGGCAGCATCAGGATGACGATGTCGGCGCGGGCGGCTACGTCGGCGGGCGATGTGCCCGTCGCCGCACCTTCCGCGGCCAGTTCGTCCATCGGCGCGCGGCTGCGATTGTACGCGATGAGCGGATAGCCGGCCCGCATCAGGTTGCGCGCCATCGGCTTGCCCATGATGCCCAGGCCGATGAACCCGATGGTTGGTTTGGATTGCGCCATATCTTCCTCCTATTCCCTTGTTGTGCGCGCCGGTCTGGGCCGCCGACGTGAACGCGCGGGCCTAGCCGGCGACGGCCTTCTGCTCGGATTGCGCCAGTTGATCAAAAGTGATTTGGGAGAGTTCGGCGCGCATGTTGGCTTCCATCTTCTTCCAGACTTGGTGCATGGGGCAGAAGTGGCTGCGCGGGCACTCGTGCGGGTGGAGCGTGCAGCGGGCGATGGCGACAGGCCCCTCCAGCGCCTGGAGGGCGTCCAGCATGGTGAGTTGTCGGGGGTCGCGCCCCAGTTCCAGCCCCCCGCCCAGCCCAGGGTAGGCGCGGACGAGTCCGGCCTGGGCCAGTTGTCGCGCGATCTTGCTGAGGAAGGTAACCGGGATGCGCTGCTTGACGGCGATTTCCTCCGTGGATGTGCGGCTTCCTTCGGGGAGCATGGCTAGTTCCAGCAACAGACGGATTCCGTAATCGGCTCTGCGACTCAATTGCATAACCCTCTCCTTCGCGAAGTTAGTCGGATACGGCCGGGGTTGCTTCGGAAAGCACGCGCAGGGCGTACTCAAGCCTGCGCAGGACGCGATCGCGGCCCAGGATGGCGAGCGTCCCGAACAGCGGCGGCGACACGGTCTTTCCCGTAACGGCAACTCGGATGGGGGTGAAGAAGTCGCCGGGTTTCAGGCCCAGCGACTCGGCCGCCGCGCGCAGCGATTCCTCCAGGTGCGCCTCGGTGAACTCGGCAGTCTGGAGCACCCGCACGGCGAGCCGCAGGGCTTCCAGGGTGGTTTCCGCCGACATCTTCTTGCCGATGAGCAGGTGCGGGTCGTAGCCGAGCGGGTCGGAGAAGAAGAAGTCGGTCATGGCCACCGCGTCGTTCAGCGTCTTGATGCGCTCCTGGATGAGGGGCACGATGCGCTCCAGCATGGCGAGGTCGGCTTCGCGGCCCGCTTGGGCCAGCACGGGCTGGATGCGGCGGGCGAGGTCTGCCGCGGGCAGCGCGCGGATGTACACCCCATTCATCCATTCCAACTTGTCGTAACTAAAGGCGGCGGGGGCGGCGTTGATGCCCGAAAGGTCAAATCGGCCAATGATCTGCTCTGGCGTCAGGATGTCGGTCTTGTCGTCGTAGGACCAGCCCACGAGCGCCAGGAAGTTGAACATGGCTTCGGGCAGGTAGCCCGCGGCGCGGAACTCGCGGATGAGGACGGGGAACTCCCGCCCGTCGGGTGTGCGTTTCTTGCGCTTGCTCATCTTGCCCTTGCCGCTGGGATCCAGGATGACGGGCAGGTGAGCGTAGATGGGCGGCGTCCATCCCAGGGCCTTGTAGATGATCTGGTGGCGCGGCGTGGAGGGAATCCACTCGTCGGCGCGCATGATGTGGGTGATCTCCATCAGGTGATCGTCCACCACGTTGGCCAGGTGGTAGGTGGGGTAGCCGTCGGATTTCAGAAGCACCATATCGTCCAGGGTGCGGTTGTCTACGGTGATGGTGCCACGGATGACGTCGTGGAAAGACGTCTGGCCCTCTAGCGGGGCCATGAGGCGGATGACGGGCACGATGCCCTGGGCCTCGTAGTCGGCGATCTGCTTGGCAGTGAGGTAGCGGCAGTGGCGGTCGTAGCCGGGCGACTCGCCGCGGGCGACCTGCTCCTGGCGCATGGCCTCCAGGCGTTCGGGGGAGCAGTAGCAGCGATAGGCTGCGCCCATGCGGACGAGTTCCTCGGCGTAGTGCTTGTAGAGGTGCAGCCGCTGGGACTGGAAGTAGGGGCCGTAGGGGCCGCCGACTTCGGGGCCTTCATCCCAGAGGATGCCGAGCCAGCGCAGGCTGTCCATGATGTCGTTGAGGGCGTCGGGTTCGTAGCGGGTCTGGTCGGTGTCCTCAATGCGCAGGATGAAGGAGCCGCCGTGATGGCGCGCGAACAGGAAATTGAATAGGGCGGTGCGAGCGCCGCCGGCGTGCAGGTACCCCGTTGGGCTTGGCGCGAAACGGACGCGCACGGTGTTGGACGTCATGAACTCCTCCGATGCGAGTATCAAGAGCATTATACTCTCAAAAGGCGGGGAGGGAAAAGATTGGGAGGTCGGGACACCAATACACAACCGGTGGGGCACGCTTTATGTGCGTGGTCTACTATTGACGCTTGCTTTTTCGTGAGAACGCACGATGCGGTAGCACAGTGCCAGGAGACCTATGTAGGGCAAATTGGCAATTTGCCCTACGTCTAGCGCGTTCCCTGCCCCGACAGGCCAAAATGGAGATGTGAGCACTCTGTTGGAGCAGCGAGATTCAATAACGCGCGTTGGGCGGCGCATTCACGCCGCCCAACACAACTAGATCGCGCCGACTAGCCAGAGAACTGCGATCCCGAGCATAGCCATCATCATCAGGAAGGCCAGCAGAGCCCCCCATCCGGCGCCGTAGTCAACCGGAGCAATGCTGACATTCTCTAGGAGCAGATTCCGGTCGTGCTCGGCGATCCACAACCTGACCGACAGGTACAGGATCAGGAGCAGACAGCCGGCGATGAGAATGAGCATTCCCTCCATGGCGCACCTCCTCGGACGCGACCCTCCCTTCACGCCGTCCGGCGCCCTCCGATACAGTGTCCCAAACCGATGCGGTGAACTTCCTGCACCCCTGCCGGCATCCTGGTAGCCCCTGCCGAGAGCGGCAACTCGCCTCCGAACACCCATGAGGCGTAGCAGGCTGTAATCTCGGGACATCCGGCCTCACGCGGCCGGCTTCTTCGGACGCGCCACGGAAATCACTCCTCGCTCCACCTCTTCCTGCAACACCAACGGCACGGTTCCGGTCGTGATGATCGCGGCGGCGACAGCAGCCCTCAGCGCCTCCTGCTCGCCGTACTCGTTGGCGATGGGCGCCAGCGCCTCTACGGCTGCCTGGCCCTTGAGCGGGGCAGCGGTCTGCTCCACGGTCGCCTCCAGGATGGCGTTGGTCGGCTGGATGTCCTGGATGCTCACGCCGAAGCCCGGCGAGATGATGACGCCGAGGCTGCGCAAGGCATTGCCCGCTTCCCGGCTCAACGCGGCGCACAGGGCGTCGCGGCGCTCGCTGGGGACGATGTGGCGGTATCGCTGCTGCCCGATGTAGGTGAGCACCGTGCCTTTGGTAACCGTGCGAACCAGGCTCTTCCACGCTTCCTCGTTCAGCACGACCAACTGCGGCAACTCGTCTTCGCGGATGAGCGTCGGGTCCAACCGAAAGTACAGTTTGACACGGATGTCAATCGGCACGTTGTCTTTGGTTCGGAAGCCATCGTAGCGGTCTTCGGTGCTCTTGATGCCCGTGTCAATGACCTCGGCCGGATGCTCACGGAGCGTGGTGTACAGGATGTGCTGACCCTCCGTCACAATCCGCGTTACGTAGTTGTTGGGGTCGCGGAACACTGTCGCGGTGCACTGCGGTGTAACGTAACCGTGCACGGTGAGCGCCAGCCCGGCAAGTACCGATGCCAGAACGCCGAATGCAATGGCCAGCGGGCCGTAGCCGAACCCCGCGAAGAGGGCGACCAGGAACACGAACACCAGGGTCAGAACCCACATCAGGAACTGTACGGCTGATCGGAAACTCATCGCCATCACCCCCTTCCCCTAGTCCATCGGATGGTGGACCGCTTTCGGTTGTTGGGGTCGCCACTTCGCAGCGGGGCTGCCATGGCCTGCGGCCATGCATTGCTAAATTGTCAACGTGCACGAGTTCTTTTGGTTGTATTATACTATATTTTTTCCAATTTGTCAAGTACTTTGTCCAATTGACACAGACGTTTTTCAAATCATTGTCAGACGGGCATCGTTTCGCCACCCACCGCAAATTCAAGGCAACAGGGTATTGACAAAGTGGCAAAATCATGGTATAATGAGTTATCTCTTTCGGGAGGTCTTATGTGGCTCTTGAATTCGCATCCCTTCTGAAGCGCAAGCGGAAGGCATCCGGCCTTTCGCAATCAGCCCTCGCCAAGGCGGCGGGCATCAGCCCCAGCCATCTGAACCGCATTGAGAAAGGCGACAGGAACCCACCCCCCGCAGACACCATTCTCCGCATCGCCAGCGCACTTCGGCTCTCACCCGCCGAGACCGATCAGTTGCTCGTGGCGGCGGGGTACGCCCCACGGCGCAGTCCACTGCCCTCGTCCGGGCTGCAGCCGGGTATCTCGCCCGAGGTCAGCGCCCTGATTCACGAGGTAACCGCCGCCATCCTGCGCGTTGCGGAGGACCCGAGCCTAGCCCCCGCGCAGCGCGAAGATGTAATCCGTATCCTCAAGACCCTGGACCTGCCCGCGATGATTGCCAGGGTCGGCGCTGCGATCCCGGGCGGCCCCGCAGAACAGCAGCCCAAGCCGCTGCCCGCGCAGGTCAACCTGAACACGCAGGACTCCGAAGCCCTCATCAAGGATTGGCAGCGCGAGGTCATGGAAGCCACCCGGCAAAGACGCCCTTCCGAACTGTCGGCTTATTTTGGGATTCGCTCGCAAATCGGCCGCGGGTAAGCCTTCACACGGCCGTTTGCGCTGCGCGCATGCATCTGGAAAGGTGAGGTCGTGGAAACCCAGATTCAACTCCTGTATGACCCTGGACTAGACGACATCCGTAAGGAGGTCTTCTGCCATTGGCTCCTGGATTCCATCGCCTCGCAGAGCCGCACCGGCAAGGAGGTGCCCCAAGGCAAAATAGAGGCCGACTTCACCGAGCGCCTGGGCTTTGAGATTTGGAAGAGCCGCCGCACGCGCATCGCCTTTGAGGACAGCATTGCCCACGCCTTACGAGAGAAGTGGATAGAAGCCGTCCCCGACGTGCAGTTCAGGGAAAACGCGTACCGGCTCACGCCCCTGGGCGACAAGCGGCTGAAGCGCGTGGAGGAACAGCGCGCGCGGCTCCTGGACGACTGCTACGCGGACTTTGCCACCCTGGTCTATGCGGGCCTGGTCAAAGACGTGGCCTCGGGCGGGATCGCGCGGGATGCGCTTGTGCGCGAGGTGGAGGAAGCCTACCGCCAGGCCCTGGGCTCTCCGGATGGCAGCCTCAAAGAGCGTTTCACCGAGTACTGGCGCGCGCTATCCCCCAATCTGGCCATACGGCTGTTTCTGGCCCCGCTGGCGAAATCCCTGCGCGAGGAGGTGCCCCCCGACTGCGCCACCGATGTCCAGGCCACCTTCGGGCTAGGGGAGGCTCGCGCCCCCGAAGCCGCCCGGCTGGCTCGGGCGCTGGAGAGGGCATGCGGCTTCATCCAACGGGGCGGGTTGGAGATGACGCCCCACTTGGAGCACTGGCTGCTCCAGCGCGCCTACGAGCACCTGTTCCGTCGCGTCTGGCCCTACGACGAGGAGTTGAAGGCGCGCCTTTCCCGCAACCTCTCCTGCATCTTCGTGTACCCTGATACCAACGTCATCATCGCGGCGCTGGCACGCTCGGATCCCCTGCACGGGCGCGCGCAGCGAATTCTCCGATTCCTCTTTGAGAACGACATCAATGTCATCTGGACCAAGGACACCGAGGTTGAACTCAGAGGCCACCTGGAACTGGCGCAGCAGTTGGTGGCCTACCTCCAAAGCATGCCCGACCCCGACATTCATGCTGTGATCCAGGCGGCGAACGTGCCGAGTTTCGTGGCCTCGTACTTCCGCGAGTCGTGGCGCAGTTGGCATCAGTTTCAGGAGGAGATATGGGCACGCTACCAGCGACTTGCCGAGCGAGCCAAATCGGGGCGGCGCGCCCTGGAATATCTTGAAAAGGACGCGCTCTTCGCCAAAACGCGGGATGAGTATGCGACGCGGTTCCTGGACCAGTTGCAAATCGTATTGTCGGACCGGTCGGGGAAACTGACCCGCCACATGGCCCTGGTACGCCACGATGCGGTGGCTCTGGCCACCGTAGCCGCTCTGCGCCGCCTTCTGCCCGACAACCTGGTGCCACCACCATGCGAGGAGGCGCTCAAGACCGAGTCCCTTAGCCTGGCCCATCTCTTCTGGCTCGTTACGTTTGACCGGAAACTCTGGGACTTGGATAGGCGGCTGGAGGGATTGCAGGACGATTCCCTACTGGGGGAAGCGGGAACACCGTTTTGCCTGATGTTTGAGACCATTCTGCTGTTTCTGGATCCCTACCTCGTTAGCAAAGCCTTGATGGAGAGTCAGCGCCCGCCTCGTCTGGGCACGGTGATGTCTCTCCGAGGGCCTGAGGACATCCGCGAAATCGTGCGTAGCGTGGCGGAGAACATGGCCCAGACAAAGATGGTTACAGCGTTTATTCGGGACTTCAACTGGGACGAAGTCCGGAAATACGAACCTTACGAGGTGCATTCGTGATGAATTTTGACTTCGCGCGGGCGGTGCGAATCAGCCTAGAGTACCGCCAGATCACCGGACTGCGCGGGCACCCCAGCCCGTTCGTCAGCGTGTACCGGCACGCTACGGACATGGATTACTACGCAGCCTACTTCTTGGCCGTGCACGGCCTCACCCACCTGGACCTGCCCCATGCCGATGCGCTCACACCTTCCGCTGCCGCAAACCTAAGCCCCCAGATCCGCCGCGCCTTGGTGCTGGATTTCACGGGCAAGCAGAAGGTCCTTGAGCCGGTACTTGTCCGCGACTCCACCGACCCACTGGATGCTCAGACATGCTTGCTGGACATGAAGGTCGTGAAAGACGGAGAGTTCCTGTGGCTCCTCATCCAGCAGTTGGCGATTCGGGAGGATGATCTGGAGGAGGTGTGGAAGGGCATTCCTGTGGACGAGGACCTGTCGGACTGGTTTGTCCTGTTCCGCACCGATTGGACCTTCCGCTTCAACCGCTACGGCAACAGTTACAACAACCCGGCACTGGAAGGCTGGGCAGCTTTCCTTTGCCACCCGTATATAGACCCAGAAGCCCTGAATTGGCTCGCTGACCGTGGGATCACAGCCCTGGGCCATGACCTGCCGTCGTTTGAGAATCCGCTTTACTACGCGATTGGGGGAGACGTGCACCCCGTGGTTCGCCAGGCGCGTCAGATTGCCATGGAGCGAACCCCGCGTTTTGAGCAGAAGGTCTTCCAAAGCCTTTGGCTCAGGCAAGCGGATGCCGAAGAGGGTGGCCAACGTTGCTACCTGAAGAACCTGAACCTGCACCCATTGGCTGAAGCCATGCGAGAACGGCGGGCTATCGCCGGACGCCTGGCGGTTGTGCCGGTGCCCGTCCTGCAGGACCGAGAGGGCGTAGCCTGCGAGGTGTTCTTTGCGCCAGACGAGGCATGAGGAGGGCGCTATGGAAGAGATTCTGGCGTACATTCTGATTGAGGTGCAGGCAGGTCGGACGGCTGCCGTGCAGAAACGCCTGAAAGCCAGCAAAGAGGTCGTGCACTCCCACGTCGTTACGGGCCCCTATGACATCATCGTCCTGGCGAAGTTTGAGCACTTTGACGACCTGCCTCGGTTCGTCCTGGAGCAGGTGCAGAACTGCGAGGGCGTCCTGCGCTCCACCACCTGCGTGGCGGTGAACGCGACATAGCGTTCCTCATTCTCCTCCTCCCCGCCCCGCGAGCCCAATGGTACGCTTTTCCCATTGCCCTCGGACTTGCCGCGGAGTACAATGGCGGTGTACAATCCCGTCCGAGGGAAGAGGATGCGCGTCCTTATTCGTGCGGTTTCGTTGGTCTCTGTCGTTGCGCTCGCCCTGACGCTGGCCGCGCCTGTCTTCGCGCAGGATGCCGCCGGCGGCTCCTCCGTTTCGCTCACGCTGGAAAGCGCCCCCTACCAGGCCCTGCCCGAAGCCGATGGCGCGGTGCGCCTTGTCATGGACGGCTTCCAGACCGCGCTGATCCCCGGCTACCCCGCGCTGCCCGTGCGCGTCGTGGATGTGGCCCTGCCGCCCGGAACCCGCGCGCTGTCCGTCGTGGTGCAGGAGGCGCAAAGCGAACCCCTGGGCGAGGGCTGGAACCTGTCGCGGGTCCCGCCCCAGGTCTCCGACGACGGCCGAATCGCGCAACTGGAACTGACCCAGCCGTTTCCCGACGCGCCCGTGGCGCTAGAGGGCACCCACGCCGTGGGCGGCGTGGTGTTCGCGCGGCTGCACTTCTTCCCGTTTCGCTACGACCCGCGCACCGGCGCGCTGACGCTCACACGCCGCGTCAGTGTGAGCGTGCGATACACGCGCGCGCCAGGGCCCTCCCTGCCGACGCGGCGCGGGGACTGGGAGTCGCTCCCCCTGTCCAACGCCGACCAGGCCCGCGAGTGGTACAGCGCAGGCCCCGAAGCCCAAGCCGCACAGGGATACCTCATCCTCACCAGCGCCACCCTCGCCGCCTCGCAGGCGGTGCAGGACTTCGCCGCGCACAAGGCTGGCCTTGGCTTTGCCGTGTACATCGCCACGCCGTCGGACTGGGCGGGCTTCCCTGGCGCCGAATCCGCCGACAAGATCCGCAACTTCCTCATCAACCGCTACGGCCCTTGGGGCCTGCGCTACCTGCTCATCATCGGGAGCGCGTCCACCGTGCCCATGAAGACGGTCTACCCCAGCCCCACCGATCACGGCGGCAACTGGCCCACGCCGACCGACGCCTACTATGCCGATCTCACCGGCAACTGGGATGCCGACGGCGACGGCTACTTCGGCGAGCGGGGCGAGGACGCGCCGGATTTTGCAGCCGAACTGTGGGTGGGGCGCATCCCCTTTGACAGCGAGTCGGTCGTGGGGCCGATCTTGCAGAAGACGATGACCTACGCCACGACCGACGGCACCTGGCGGCGCAAGGCCCTCCTGGCCATGGCCATCCAGGGCTACACCAGCGGGGGGGGCATCCAGACCGACGGCGGCTACCTGGGCGAGGAGATGCGCAACCGCTATCTGACCGCGGCGGGGTTCACGACCTATCGCCTGTACGAGGAGAACCCACCCGCCACCTCCCTCCCCCACGAGGGCGCGCTCACCCTCTCCAGCATGACGTCCACCTGGGCGGGCGGCTACGGCCTGGTAACCTGGTGGGGACACGGCAACGCCTACGGAGCCTACCGTCGCCTCTGGAACGGCAGCAGCGCCTACGACACGCCGTTCATCACCTACGATCACCTGTCGGGCCTGGACGACTCCAAGCCCTCCATTGTGTTCCAGAACTCGTGCTTGAACGCGCAGGTGGGCTACGTGAACCTGGCCTCGGAACTGCTGAAGCGCGGGGCCGTGGCCGCCGTCGCCGGCACAACGGTAACCTGGTACTACCTGTACTGGGATGCCTACTACGACGGCGGCAACGCCACTATGGCCTATCTGTTCGGTCAGAACCTGGTGGGCGACCGCGATGCGGCCGGCGCGGCGCTGGCCGATACTAAAGCCGCCTACGCCCAGTCCTACGTCTGGTTCACGGGCGACGTCCAGAACCTGATGGCGATGAACCTGCACGGCGACCCGTCGGTGGGGCTGTGGCCTTCGGGCGTAACGCTGGAGAAGCCCCTGTCGTCCGGCTGGAACCTGATTTCGTTCTCCAACCTGACCACGGCGGTACCTGTCGCCGACGCCTTCGCGTCCATTGACGGCTTCTACACCCAGGTCTATGCCTACGATTCGCAGGCCCCCGGCGGCCCGTGGCTCCATTACGTCCCTGGCAGCCCCAGCGGCAACACCCTCACCATGGTGGACGGCGTGCACGGCTACTGGGTAGAGGTTACGTCGGCCTGCACGTTGCGGTTCACGAGCACCACCGCTCCTTCCTCAGCATCCTCCATCCCGCTGCGCGCCGGCTGGAACTTGGTGGCCTTCCCGCGCATGTCGTCCAAGCCCGTGGGCGAGGCGCTGTCATCCATCGCGGCGCAATCGCCGCTGGTCTTCGCCGCCGACGCGGGCAGTCCCAACGGTTGGCGGCGGTACAATTCCGCCGCGCCGGCGTGGGCCAACACCCTGGCCACGCTCCAGCCCGGTGCCGGGTACTGGATCAAGGTCTCCGCCGACACGCTCTGGACGCCGTAACCCGCCGCACGGCAGCATATCTTTTTCGCCGGAACCGCGTAACGCAGACCACAGGGGGCGGGGGCAGGTATGGCAACCTGCCCCTACGCTCGCTATCCACGAATAACACGAATCCACACAAACGGACAATAGACCCCAATGGTCTCCGAGGCCCGTTGGCCGCAGGCCTGTAGGGCGGCTCTCCATAGCCGCCGCACCTGGTGTTCTTACCGCCGAGAACACCGAGAACGCGGAGGGTGCAGGGGAAATCTCCGCGGTCTCCGCGCGCTCTGCGGTGAATTCGGTTTCGTAGGGCGGCTTTCCATAGCCGCCGGAGGCAGGGGGCAGGTATGGCAACCTGCCTACACTGCATGCGTTTCACGCGCCGCGTGCTTGCCGGGCGCGCCCCCCGCGTGTAAAATCTCCTTGCGCAATCCTCGTACAGGAGGCATGACGTTATGGAAGTGCGTATCGGCTCGTCCATCCTGGAATTGGTAGAAGGCGACATCACCCAGCAGGACACCGACGCCATCGTCAACGCGGCGAATCCCAGTCTCCTGGGCGGCGGGGGCGTGGACGGGGCTATCCACCGCGCGGGCGGCCCGCAGATTCTGGAGGAATGCAGGCGCATCGGCGGCTGTCCCACCGGTGAGGCCCGCATCACCAACGCGGGGCGGCTGAAGGCGAAGAAGGTCATCCACACCGTCGGGCCGGTGTACTACCGCGACGGCGACCGCGCGCCCCACCTTCTCGCCAGCGCCTATCGCAACTCGCTGCGCCTAGCCTCCGAGCACAATCTGCGGTCTGTGGCCTTCCCGTCCATCAGCACCGGTGCGTATGGGTATCCGATGGAGGAGGCCGCGCCCATCGCCCTGCGAACGGTCATGGATTACCTGCGGGAACACCCGGAGATAGAGCGGGTGCGATTCGTGCTGTTCGGCCGCGTCGCCTACGAGACCTATCGCCGCGCGCTGGAGGGCCTGACGCGCGAGGGGGACAAGTAACTGCGAATCCACGCCAATGTTCTCTCTGCGGTCTCAGCGGTGAAACCGGCGCGGGAGAGCGCGGGGCTAAACCCCCGCGCTACGAGGGCGAAGCCCCTTCGGGGCTCTGGTTAGCCCGCAGGGCTTTGCCCATTCAGCCCGATGCTTCAGCGTCGGGCGTAATACCTTCGCGTAGATTCGTGTTATTCGTGGATGACTCCACTCAGCCCGATGCTTCAGCGTCGGGCGACAAGCGCCTACCGCGGACATGCTGAGAGCCGAGGTGGGCCGCCTCGGCTCTCTATGTGAAAAGGAGGAGAAGAAGAGATACCTTGTGTAGGCATGGTTCCTGACGCACGCTTTCGGGGGAAGCTCTCGGTCAGGCCACCAGCCATCCTGACAATCTGGCCAAGAACCATGCCTTTGTTCTATACGCAGCATACCACAAATTCCCATGCGTTGCTTGACGTTTCCCCTACGTTTTCCCTACGTTTCGCAAACTCCAAGGGACTCGGAGGCCCGTAGAGGCAGGGGCAGGCATGGAAACCTGCCTCCACGCTCGCTCTCCACGAATCACGCGAATCCACACGAATGGAGAATACTCGCAGGGCGGCTTTCCATAGCCGCCGCGTAGGGCAGGTATGGAAACCTGCCCTACGTTCTTCCGAGGTTCTCGCCGCAGAGAGCACCAAGAACGCAGGGATTCCCGGGTAAATCTCTGTGGTCTCCGCGCGCTCGGCGGTGAAACAGGTGCGACGCACCTTCGGAAGGGCGCCGCACCTGTCTCACCGACACCGAATAGAGCCAGGCCGCGACCGCCGTTGCATTTGCCAAAGCCGTCGGCCTATGCTAGAATACCCGCTACCACAAGGAGGGTAGGGGTAATGACCCGTGAGCGTTCCGGCTGTTGGACGCTAACGCTGGCGGTGATTTTTTCGTTGATCTTTGGCACACTCGCGGGGGGAGTGGCCGGGTTTGGCGTCGCCCGTTGGATGGCGGCGCGCGCGGTCGTTCCCCCGCCGAGTCCGACGCCGCAGGTTGTCCAGCAGCCAACCCCCGCGCCCGCTTCGCCCCCGCCTACCGTGCTGACGGTGCAGGAGGAATCGGCCACGATCGCGGTGGTGGCCAAGGTGGGGCCTTCGGTGGTAACCGTGGTCAACCTCAAGACGCCGCAATGGGATTTCTTCGGCAACCTGCGCCAGCCCCAGTCGTTGGGCAGTGGGGTTGTCATCGCCCCCGATGGCTACGTGATTACCAACAACCACGTGGTGGAGGGCAACGCCTCGCTCAGCGTCATCACCGCCAGCGGGCAGAAGTACGACGCGGAACTGGTAGGCGCGGACGACTTGAGCGACCTGGCGGTGTTGCGCATCCTGGGCGACCCGGGCCTGCCCATGGCCGAATTGGGCGACTCCGACGCCCTGGTCCAGGGGCAGCGCGTCGTGGCCATCGGCAGTGCCCTGGGCGAGTTCAAGAACACCGTAACGGTCGGGGTCATCAGCGGCCTGGACCGCTCCATTGACATGGGCGAGGGGTTCCGCATGGAGGGCCTCATCCAGACCGACGCGGCCATCAACCACGGCAACAGCGGCGGCCCGTTGGTGAACCTTCAGGGCCAGGTCATCGGCATCAACACGCTTATCATCCGCGGCGACGGCACCACCCTGGACGTGGCCGAGGGGCTGGGGTTCGCCATCCCCAGCAACACGGTGCGGATGGTAACCGCGCAACTCATCCAGTACGGCTATGTGCGCCGGCCGTACCTGGGCATCAGCCACGTGGAACTCACGCCCGGCATGGCCACCTACTACGGCCTGTCGGTTACGCAGGGAACGCTGGTCGTGCGGGTCGTGCCGCGATCCCCGGCAGACCAAGCGGGCCTGAAGCCCGGCGACGTGCTCCTGGCCATCAACGACGAGACGCTGGACAGCGAGCACCCGTTCTTGAACGTTCTCCTGCATCACCAGCCGGGAGAGACGGTTACGCTCCATGTGAACCGGTATGGTCAGACGCTCACGCTTCAGGCGACCCTGGGCGAGAGTCAACGATAGGCAACCCGGATTTTGCAAGTAAGACCGTGCGCACGCATCACCACACCGCAATAGGAGTGATGAAGACATGCAGAAGAGCAACTTCATCTGGAAGTACCTCTCGGGCCAGTGGGCGGAGCAGATCGTAACCTTTGCGATCATCCCGCTGTTGCTGGTCGCGAGCCTGCTGCTACCACCGTTCCGAGTCGTAACGCGCATCTCCGACATTGGCTGGACGGCCGTCCGGTACGACGGCGCGACGCTGGAGGACCCGGACGGGACGATCGTTCACATCCCCGCCGGGCTTCCGGGCAAGATTCTGAGGGCGCGCTTCTCATCGGTGCCTCGTGAGCAGTTCCTGAACGGCCGGGCGGGCGACGAACTGGCCCAAGCCGCCAGCGCCCTGCCGCAGGCCATCGCGCCGCGCAGCCCGCTCTACCAACTGCAGTTCAAGCAGGCTGCGCCCGTGCCGGTAACGCTGACCATCCCCATTCCCAACGATTCCGAGCCTGTGCAGGCGCTGGACCTCTACGAGTGGACCGGCGCGACGTGGCGGTGGCTCCCGTCCACCGTCCACCCGGACCAGGACATCATCACGGCGGAACTGCCCGAACCGCCGTCGGCGTTCCTGGTGGCGCTGGCCCAGCCTGCGGCCAAGGAGAGTCCGTCGTCGGGGGTGAGCGGCGGCAGCGCCGCGGTGGGGGTGGCCGGGATGCCGTCGGCCAACGCGCTCGCGCCCGCGCCGGATGGGTCGGTGCAGCCCGTGTTCCGCGCAGGCGCTTCGGAGATTTCCGTTTCTCCGTGGGCGGTCCTGCCGCTGCTGACCAACGTGGATGAGAACGGGCAGGCCGACTTCCCGACACTGGATGCCATCCTGGGGGACGAGACGCGGATGGCGAACCACATTGCCGCCATTGTCAAGTGGGTAACCGATGGCAAACATGCAGGCGTTACGCTGGACTATCGTGGCTTTGATGCGGGGTTGACCGACCGCTTCAGCGACTTTGTGGGCGACCTGGCGGCAGCCCTGCACGAGGTCGGGGCGACGCTGGCCGTCCGAGTGCCCGCGCCGGTGGCCGACGGCGACACCTGGGACACCGGCCCTTACGACTGGGCGGTGCTGGGCCAGCGAGCCGACGTCGTGCGCTTTGCCGCCCCTTCGGACCCGAAGGCGTGCGTCGCGGGCGGCGCGCTGGATCAGATGCTGGCATGGGCCGTCAGCCGGGTCCCGCGCCAGAAACTGGCCGTGGAGTTCTGCGCCATGAGCCTGGACGTGTCCGCGGCAGGGGTACAGCATCTCCCCATGTCCGAGGCGCTGCTCCCGTTGAGCCGCCTGGCCGTGCAGGGCGGCGCGGTGGAGGTGCTGCCCGGCCAGCCGCTCACCCTGACCGCCGGTCTCTCGCCCGAGGCGAAGATCGCGCTGGATCCGGCCACCAGCGCCTACATCTATGAGTACACCGACGCGCAGGGCGCGAAGCACACCGTTTGGATTGACGACGGGGCCGCGTTGGCCCGCAAGCTCCAGACGCTGGCCCCCTACCGCATCGGGGGCGTGTTCCTGACCGACCTCACGGGCGATCCGGTGGAAGAGCGGTTGGCGAGCGCCCTGGAGCAGTACCGCGCCGACCAGGCGGCCAGCGTCAAGCCCAGCGAGTTCACGCTGGTCTACACGGTGCAGGGCGGCGATGGCCCCGTGGCCGAGGCGACCCGTTCGCTCCAGGATGGCGTATACACCTTCATGGCGGATCAGCCGGGCGAGTACGTGGTGGCCGCGGGGATTTCGCTGGACGGCGGGCGCACGGTGAGCGGGCGAGGCGACCGCGTCGCCGTCAAGGTGGTAACGCCGACCCCGACGCCCACGCCTACGCCGACGCCCACGCCGAAGCCAACGGCGACGCCGAAGCCCAAGCCTGTCGTGCCCAAGGTGGGCGGGTTCTTCGGCTACGGCATCCAGGCGCACTTCATCAGCCAGGGCGATCACGACCGCATCATCGGGGCCATCAAGGGCCTGGGCTTCTCGTGGGTCAAACAGCAGGTGCGCTGGGAGGACATGGAGAAGACCAAAGGCCAGATTGACTGGGGCGAACTGGACCGCATGGTGAACAATTGCAGCGCCAACGGCCTGAAGATCTTGCTGAGCGTGGTTACGGCCCCCGACTGGGCGCGCCCTGGCGACACCGATTTCAGCGTCGCCGGCCCGCCGGCCAACCCGGATGACTACGCCAACTTCATCGGCCAGGTGGCAGCGCGATACAAGGGCAAGGTCCAAGCCTACGAAATCTGGAATGAGCAGAACCTGTACTACGAATGGGGCGGCCGCGGCAAGAAACTGAGCGCGGCGGCCTACATGGAACTGCTAAAGCGCGCCTACCGCGCGGTCAAGGCCGTGGACCCGAGCGCCATCGTTGTCAGCGGCGCGCTCACGCCTACCGGCTGGCACGACTACGATACCGCTGTGGATGATGCCATCTACCTGGAAGAGATGTACCAGCATGGCCTGAAGAACTATTGCGACGCTATCGGCGCGCACCCCAGCGGCTACAACAACCCGCCCGACGCCACGGTCGGCTACACCGACCCCAACGAACCTGGAAACAAGGGGCATCGGTCGTGGTTCTTCCGCGCCACGATGGAGCAGTACCGCAACGTGATGATCAAGTACGGCGATTCGGGCAAGCGCATCTGGGTTACTGAGTTCGGCTGGGCCAGCACCGAGAACCTGGGCGCAGGCCCCGCGCCGGGCTACGAGTACGCCGCCAACAACACCGAGGCCGAACAGGCGCAGTACATCACGCGCGCCTACCAGATGGGCAAGAACTGGGGCTTCGTGGGCGTCATGTTCCTGTGGAACTTGAACTTCGCGCCGGTGGCAGGCCCCGCCGACGAGAAGGCAGCGTTCGGCATCGTGCGGGCCGACTGGAGCCTGCGACCCGCCTACGCGGCGCTGGCGAATATGCCCAAGTAAGGGGATAACCGAGCATTTGCACGCGCGGAGCACGGGCCAGTCCTGACCCGTGCTTCGCGTTGAATGGGACTGACCGTACCTCACCCCCTCAATCCCCCTCTCCGCTTGCGAAGAGGGGGAGGCCGAAGGCGGGGGTGAGGTTTCTACCCGCATCTCCGCTTGCGGAGAGGTGGAAGCCGAAGGCCGGGGGTGAGATTCTTACCCGCATCTCCGCTTGCGGAGAAGTGGAGGCCGAAGGCGGGGGTGAGGTTTCTACCCGCATCTCATTCGCGGGTCAATTATGAAGTGAGGCAGCATGCGAAGACAACGCTGGCAACCCATTGACGGATTGGAACCTGAGCGCGCAACGGGCGCGAAATGGCTGGCCGTGGCGACGGTCGCCGTCGTCTTTCTGCTGGTGTTGGCGATTCTGTTCGCCGTGTGGGCGGTGTTCATCTACCAGCCCGCGGCCAGCGTGGCGCCGACGCCCACCAAGACGCCGCGCCCACCGGCAACGGCGACCCTTGCGCCGCCCACGGCAACGCCCCTGCCGCCCACGTCCACGCTGGCGTTTGCGCCGACGGACACGCCCGCGCCAACCGCGACGCCGGCCCCGACAGATACCCCCGCGCCGACGGCCACTGCGCCCGCCCCAACGCTGACGCCCAAGCCCACGCGCATCCCCGCGCCGCGCATGAAATCGCCCGACTACGGGATGCAGATTTTCGGCTGGTGGCGGCCCGAAGTCGCCGACCGCGACATGGGCTATGTGCGCGACGCCGGGTTCACCTGGATCAAGCAGATCTTCGCCTGGTACGACATTGAAGGCGCGGGCAAGGGACAGTACGACTGGTCGCGCAGCGACCGCATCGTGGCCCAGTCGGAGCAATATGGCCTCAAACTGCTGGTGCGCGTGGACACGGCCCCCGACTGGGCCAAGGGCGGGCTCGGCCCCGTGCGCGATTTCAACGACTTCGGCGACTTTCTGTACGCCATGGCCAGCCGCTACAAGGGCCTGGTGGATGCCTACCAGATATGGAACGAGCCGAACCTGTCGCGCGAATGGGGCGACCAGCCGCCCGACCCCGCGGCCTATGCCCGAATGCTCAAGGTGGCGTACACGCGCATCAAGCAGGCTGACCCCAATGCGTTTGTGGTGTCGGCGGGGCTGGCCCCCACCACGCGGGATGATGCCGTCGCCATGCCCGACGAGAAGTTCATCCGCGGCATGTACGCCGCCGGGGCGAAGCCCTACTTTGACTTCCTGGGCGTGCACGGCGCCGGATACAAGGCCCCGCCCGAAGCCGATCCGGCCGACGTGGCCCGCGACCCCGTGCTCACCAACAACGACCCATCGCCCGAATCCATGAAGCGCATCTACTGCTTCCGCCACGTGGAAGACCTGCGCAAGATCATGGTGGAGGCCGGCGACGCCGACAAACAGGTGGTGGTGCTGGAATTCGGATGGACGACGGACACCCGCCCCGATTCCCCGTACCGCTGGCACGCGGTGTCCGAAGAGGAACAGGCCGATTACCTGGTGCGCGCGTATCAGTGGGCCAAGGAACACTGGCAGCCGTGGATTGGCCTGATGAGCCTCATCTACATCGCCAACCCCGACTGGACGGAGAACGACGAGCAGTACTGGTGGGCCATCACCTACCCGTCGTGGCCCGTGCCCAGGGTGCGGCCGGCCTATGAGCGCCTGAAGGCCATGCCCAAGTAGCGCGCCGAGTTTACATCCCGACAAGGAGACCTGAAACCCATGCACGCGATTGAGCAGCAAATCGTGGACTTTCTGTACAATCTGTTCAACACCATCGGCTGGCCCGGCGTGGTCGCGGCGATGGCGATTGAAAGCGCCTGCATCCCCCTGCCCAGCGAGGTAACCATGCCCCTGTCGGGCTGGATGCTGGTGCAGGCAAAGGGGCTTTCGGCGTGGCATGTGTTGTGGGCCGCGTTCTACGGTGGGCTGGGCTGCACCATCGGCTCCATCATCACCTACTGGATTGGCGCGCTGGGCGGGCGGCCCTTGCTGGAGAGGTACGGCAAGTACGTCCTCATCTCGCGCCACGACATGGAAGTGGCAGACCGCTGGTTCGCCAAGTACGGTGAGGCGACGGCCTTCTTCTCGCGGTTGCTGCCTGTGGTGCGGACGTTCATCTCGCTGCCGCTGGGGATGGCGCGCATGAACTTCGCCAAGTTCACCATCCTGGCGTTCGTCGGTTCGTTCCTCTGGTCGGGCGTGCTGGCCTACCTGGGCTACGTGTTCGGCGAGCACTGGGTGCAGGTGCGTGAGGCCATGCGCCCGTTTGACATCCCCATCCTCATCGTGCTGGTGGGGCTGGTGGCGTGGTACGTGTACACGCACATCAAGCGGGCGAAGCGACAGGCGAAGGCCGACGCCGAACCCGCGGCGTAAGAGAAACGAGCGACGCACCACAGTAGTCAGGCGCGTCGCTCGTTGTCTGCGACTTTACCCGAACAGCAGGAGTCGGAGCAAGCCCACTGCCGCGCCGCCCGCGACCAACCACCAGGTCTCGGCCCGATACCGCAGGAGCAGGGCCAGGCTGGCCGCAGCGATGGCCGCGGCTGCGATGTCCGGGACCGCCGAGCGCGCCAGGCCGATGGCGACGGCGACGATGAGCGCCACCACGGCGGCGTTCACGCCCTTTAGAAATGCCCGACCCAAGGCCCAATTCCGCACCTTCGGCAGGTATCTGCCCAGGAGCGCGGTGATGAAGAACGACGGCAGGAATACAGCGATGGTCGCCGCTACCGCGCCGGCCCACCCGCTCACGAGATACCCGATGAACGTGGCCGAGGACAGCACCGGCCCCGGCGTCATCTGCCCCACGGCGATGGCATCCACCAACTGCCGCTGGGTGAGCCATCCCAGGCGGTTCACCACGTCCTGTTGGATGAAGGCGAAGAGCACCATGCCGCTACCGAAGAGTAGCGCGCCGACCTTCAGGAAGAACAGCGCCAGGGCGGGCAGCCGATCCTGCGCGGTCAGCGCCCCTGCGGGCAGCAGCGCAGGCAGGCCGGGCGCCATCATGAGGAGGGGCGCGGCGCCCGCTCGCCACGGCCCCGCGTAGAGCAGGATTCCCGCCACCCCGGCCGCCAGCAGGATGACGACCTGGTCCACCCCCAGCAGCGCGGCGGCCAGGCACGCCGCGGACAGCACGGCGAGTCGCCAGTCTCGGATGGCCGTTTTGCCCAGGCGGTAGGTTGCTGCCACGATGATCGCCAGGATCGCGGGGTTGATCCCGTAGAAGATGGCGCCGACCTGGGGCAGCGAGCCGTAGGTTACGTACAGCCATGCGAGCGCGCCGGAGATGAGCGCCGCCGGAAGGATGAACGCCGCGCCGCCCACGAGTAGGCCGGGCCACCCGGCCCGCAGATAGCCGATGTGAATGGCCATCTCTGCTGCGTTCGGGCCGGGCACCAGGTTCGTGGCCGAGAGCATGTCCAGAAAGTACTCGCGGGTGAGCCAGTTGCGCCTGCGGACCGTCTCGGCCTCCATAAGCGCGATGTGCGCCGCCGGCCCCCCAAAGGAGATGGCGCCCAATTTCAGGAACAGCGCGGCCACCTCCCACAGGCGCTGCCGCAACGGTGGCGCTGGCGCAGATGATGCTGCCATAGGCCGGGCTAGTGCAAGAGTTCGGTGTGGTCCACGATGGTGCCGTTGGCGTATGCGAGCACGGCGTCGTCAATGCGCGCAATGTCTGTAACCACCGGTTTGATGCCCATCCGCCTCATGCTGTCGTAAGCGCCCCAGCCCATGCCGCGGCACAGCAGGGCCTCGCAGTCTGCGATGGCGTTCGCCATGCGGATGTGCTTGTCGTGGCTGGCCGGGTCGGTGCCGTGGCGCTGGCCGGGAACCTCGGCGTGCTCCTGGTGGATGAACTGATTATGGCCCATCTTGTCGCGCAGTTCGCGGGCCACAATCTGGCCGTTCTCCACGGTCAGCACGGCGTAGTAGGGCGCGCGCCCGAAATGCTGGCTGATGGTGATGCCGTCGTCTGTAATGCATGCGATCTTCATGTTGTTCTCCCTTGAGTTAGGATGGAGGGCCGATTGCCGTCAGCGGTCTCCGCGCGGCGCCTTGCCCTGGTGTAGCCATTGGGCTATATCCACGATAGCGCCCAAAAAGTGGGCGCGGTCCCATTTTGTGTCGGTGGGCAGTGTGCGATGCACTTCCGGAAGTGCGTCGTCCGTTACCACTGCGATCTCTATGTGCATTCCTCACCCGCGCTTTCCGGTGCGCTCCCTATCGGCTCCTGTCCCGATTCGTGGAACTCGCCTCGGCCGTTCTCCATGTGGTGGTCGTAGGCGTCCAGGAACAAGTGCAGGACGCGGTCGGTGGCGCGGAGTTCCTCCACCCATGCCTTGAGGTGGGCGTCGCCTGCGTCTGTGAGCCGATAGACGCGGCGCGGCGGGCCGCCGGTCTCTTCGGTATCCCACTCGGACACGATCATGCCTGCCTGCTCCAGGTCGCGCAGGACGCGATAGACGACGCTCTGGTCCACGGGGTAGGTGTCCAGCCCCAGACGCGCCAGCCCGTCGATCAGGCCGTAGCCGTGGGTTGGCCGGTCGTGGAGCAGCAACAGGACTGCCGGCTCCACGAATCGGCGGATGCGCCGTGGCCTCACGGCGTCGTCATCGCATGGCGGTCCTTCACATCGGCAACGTGCGCGCATCAATCTTTCCTCCTTATTCCTTCCCTACGCAGCCCTAGGCCCTGCATACGTCCAGAAAGCATGGCCCAAGTATTCGCGCCGCCGGGCTTGCCCTTCGCACTCTAGCCGAGCCAGCGCCGCCGCCACCTTCTCATGGCCGTACCCGCCGAGGGCTTCGTACAGGTCCCCTTCGGGGATCGGGTGGCGCCGGATGATGTCCAGGACGGACTCGCCCAGGTTGCCCTCGCTTGGGATGCTCACCGTCCCGCGATACGGCGCGATGAACTCCGCTCTGTCTCCGAGGGCGCTCACTGCTGCCTGTACCCGTTCATCGCTCGGAATCTGCACCCACGGCTCGGCGGGCGGGCGTATAGGGACGTTGACCTGTATGGCGTCCGGCGACAAAGCGCGCAGTGTCTCGCCCAGCCGCGCCAGGTGTTCGTCGCCGTCGTTCAGGCCCGCCACCAGCATCACCTCAATCCACAAGAGCCCGCCGTACATCTGCCTGAACTCGCGCAGACCCCGAAGAAGGGAGTCCAGGCGGATTGATGGGTGCGGTCTGTTGATCCGCCGAAAAAGGGCAACGTCTGCCGCGTCCACCGTCGGGATCACCACGTCGGCAGGCATTACCTCTTCTCTCACCGCGGGCTCGCTCAGCAACGCACCATTTGTGATCACGGCCACCGGCAGCGAGGTCAGGCCCTTGATGGCTCGGATGAGCCAGCCAAGGCTCGCGTACAGGAGAGGCTCGCCTTGCCCGACAAAGGTGATGTAGTCCACCTCGCCAGGGCCGAGCCGCTGGAGCGCCCTCTCAATCTGATTCAGTATCGCCTCGCGGGGGACGAAATCCTGGCGAGCGGTGGTGAAGCGGCGGGTGCGCCCCAACTGGCAATACACGCAATTGTAATTGCACGTCTTGAACCGCAGGGGGTCTATCCCCAGCGATTGGCCCAGACGGCGAGAGGGCACGGGCCCGAACACGTACATGGGACGTCTCCTACCGTTGCGGCACGTTCAGGTCGCGGAGCGCGGCGGCAAGGGCCTGGTTGGCCTGCTCCAGAGCCGCCGCGGCAGCGCGAATGTGCGCAGCGGCCTCACCACGCCCGGCCGCTTCGGCCCGCTGCGCCCACTGGCGAAACTCCTCCGCGTGCTCCGCGTTGTGCTCGGTCCAGTGGGGCAACAGTACCGCCAGTTTCTTCAGGTCGTCCAAGTTGGCCATGGTCTCACTCCTCCTGCTCCAGCGGCTCCAAGGTAACGTTGTGCTTCAGGAAGTCAATCTCCCGCACGCGGGCGCGCAGCGTAACTGGCGCGTCAAAGAAACTCTGGATGCGCACCCCGCCCTCCACTTCCTGAAGCAAGATGACATCGCGCGTGACTTCTTCCTTCTGCTCGCCGCGGCGCAAAAATACGGTTGCCTGACACATGGCGTCTACCTCCCTTGATGGAGCGAGTCCCGAACGGCATTCCAAACGCGCCTGATCTGCTGCGCCACGGCGCTGTCGCCGAACTCGGTAACGGTCTGCCCGCGGACCATGGCCCGCGTAACGGCGTCATCGTAAGGAATCTCGGCCACGAGCGGGATGGCGCGGGCTTTGCAGAAATCGGCGACCTGGGCCGCGCGGGACGGGTTGATGTCGGATTTGTTCACGCAGACCAGCGCCGGGATGCGGAAGTGCGCCGTCGTCGTCAGGATGCGCTCCAGGTCGTGGATGCCCGAGAGTGTGGGTTCGGTAACGATGAGCGCCAGGTCCACGCCGGTAGCGGCGGCGATGACAGGGCACCCGATGCCCGGCGAGCCGTCTATGATGACCCAGTCGGCCTGGGTGGCGCGGGCCACGTGCAGTGCCTTCTGCCGCACCAATGTAACCAGTTTGCCCGAGTTCTCCTCGCCCGGGTAGAGCCGCGCGTGAAACAGCGGCCCGAAGCGCGTCTCGGACTGGAACCACCTGCCGGAGACGGCCTCCTCCATGCGAATCGCGTCGGTGGGGCACTGGTAGTAGCACAGCGCGCACCCCTCGCAGGCGAGATTGTCCACGCGGTAGGCGTCCGCGCCCGGGATGATGGCGTCAAACCGACAGAGTTCGGCGCACCTTCCGCAGGCGGTGCACAGGACCGGGTCAATGAAGGCCTTCTTGGCCGAGGAGAACTCGGCTTCCTCCAGCACTACGGGCGACAAGAGCAGTTCCAGGTTGGCCGCGTCCACGTCCGCGTCCACCATGACCGTCTTCCCGTCTTGGGAGGCCAGGTGGCCCAGCGCTGCGGCGACCGTCGTCTTGCCCGTGCCGCCCTTGCCGCTGAGGATCACGATTTGCTTCATGCCGACCTCCCGTGGGCGTTCTCGCGGATGTGGGCCAGAAGCGCCTCAAAGGCAGGCCGGTACTCCGGCAGCGCGTGGATGAGAGGCACGCCGTCGGAGTAGGCCTCGGCGATGCGCCGATCCAGCGGGATGCGCAGGAGCACGGGGATTCCGGCCTCGCGGCAGAAGACCTCCACTCCCTCGTCGCCGACGCCATCCTTGTTGATGACCACGCCGGTTGGAATCCGCAGCACGTCGCGAGCGACCTCCGCGGCCAGTTTCAGGTCGTGCAGGCCGAAGGGCGTCGGCTCCGTAACCAGCAGGGCGAAGTCCGCGCCGCGCAACGTCTCAATCACCGGGCAGGACGTGCCGGGAGGGGCGTCCAGGATGATGTCCTCTTCAGGGGCAGTGACGGCGGCCGCTTCCCGCTTCAACCGGCGGATGATGGGCGTGGCCATGGCCTCGCCTACGTTCAACACGCCCTGACCAAACGCCATCTCGCCCGCGCGCCCAAACTCCAGCAGGCCAATGGCGAACGGAATCTCGGAGATGGCATGTTCCGGGCAGTTCACCGCGCAACTGCCGCACCCGTGGCACAGTTCGCGGAACACCATCACCTTTTTGGGGAGCACGGCAATCGCGTGATACTGGCAGACCTTGCCGCATTCCCCGCAAAGGGTGCAACGTCCGGCATCCACTTCGGGGATGAGGCTGACCGCCTCAACCCGACGGTTCAGTTCCGGCTTTAGGAACAGGGCTGCGTTGGGAGCCTCTACATCGCAGTCCAGGAGCGTAACCTGTCCCTGCTCGGCTGCAGCCAGCGCCAGGCTGGTCGCTACGAGGGTTTTGCCCGTCCCTCCCTTGCCGCTGGCGACCACGATTCTCATCGGGACTGCTCCTTCGGCTCGCTTTCGGAGCGAGGGGCTTCGCGCCCGACGGCGATGTGCGCCACGGGGTCCCCGCGCTGGACGTGCCCGCCCTGGAGGACGCGGCAGAACACGCCCTCCTGTCGCAAGAGCGAAACGCCGTGAAAGTCATACGTGTGCGGGGCGTCGGGCGGCTTGCCGATCTGGACAACTTCCAGGATTGCCGGGCCGATGAGGATTCGGTCGCCCACGCGAATGGCGCCGATGTCCAGCCCCTGGATGGCGAAGTTGTCGGCGAAGCACCCGGGGCGCGCGTCTATGCCGAACTCGTCGCGCGCCCGCAGGATGCTCTCATAGGCGATGAGGCTCACCTCAAACGCGCCGGTGCCCGCGTGGGCGTCGCCCACCAGGCCATGTCCGGCGCGGAGTTCGCCGCTGCCGACGTCAACCTTCGGGTCTGTTCGTCTTGTGCTGGCGCAGACTGCCATGAGAGTGCCCTGGGCCATACGCGTGTGCTCCTCGCGACCCGTCATTCCCGCTGCATGGCGGTGCCGCACTTGGGGCACTTCATCTGGTAGCACGGCTGGGCCACCTTGTGCTCCACGCGGTGGCCGCAGTTGGGGCAGACACAGTAGCCGCCCGGCCCCGCGCCCGGACGGTTGCCTCCGCGTCTGCCTCGGCCTCCGCCGCCTCGTTGTCCTCTTCCGATAACCATTTTGCTCTCTCCTTTCCAGGCTGCCTAGCCACGCATGGCTAGATCAGCGCCGATCCCTGTGGCAACCTCCGCCCGAGTCGCAGGGCGGCTTGTCGCACCGCTCCTCGCGCCCGCAGCAGGTGTGCCCCGTGGCGCTTTGGGGCTTTCCCATCCGATGGTGGGAAGCGGATATGCGCTTCTCAAACAAGGGCGCACCGCAGTTGGGACATTTTGGATCATCGCCCCCGCCCATGACCAACACCTCAACAGTCTGACAGCAGTTGCCGCAACGATACTCGTAGATAGGCATGTTCCCTCCCGAATCACCGTTTCCTTGCGGCGCAAGGCTTCAGGACTTGCCCCGGCGCCGACGGCGGAGGCGTCGCGCTTCGTTGTCAGCGCTGCCCGTGCCAGCGGTGCGGCTGGGCGCGCGCGCAGCCAGCCACGTGTCCACGATGCGGGGCAGGATCTCCCGCCCTGCGAAGGCGATGACCGCGCCCACCGCAGGCGCGATGCTTTTCGTCCACGATGCCGCGACGCTGCGGGATGGGGACTTTGCGGGCGTCGGGGGCTGCGGGATACCCAGCGGCTGAACCTCGCGGGATTCCGCAGCATTGACCCCCATGGAAAGCGCGCCTTCTGGGCATGCGGGAATGCACAGCCCGCATGAGTCGCAAAGCGTTTCGTCCACGTCGGCATGTCCGCCCGCCACGAACAGCGCGCCTTGGGGGCAGACGCTGACGCATGTGCCGCACCCCGTGCAACGCTCACGATTTACCTGGATCATGATACTGCTCCTTGGGCAGCATGGGATGGCGGGGCATCAGCCGCCGCGTCTCCCTCCGCCGCATCTGCCGCGACCGCCGCCGCGGCCCATACCTCTGCCGCCGCCCCTGCCCATGCCTTGTCCCATGCCTCTGCCGGCCCCTTGTCCCGCGCCCCGGCCTGCGCCGAGACCTGTGCCCTGGCCTGCGGGCCCGCTCACGGTAGTACCGATGATGCGCGGCGCGGACTTTCCGGCGTCGGCGGGCACGGTCGCCTCTCCGACGTTCTGCAAGTTCCCGGCGCGGAACGCTTCCACGGCTTCCCGCACGGTGCCCTGCGCCACGGGATAGACGGCCACGCCTGCCGCGTTCAGCACTTCCATCGCATTCGGGCCGACGTTGCCGGTCAACAGTGCCTGTGCGCCCTGCTCTACGATGAACTGGGCGGCCTGGATTCCGGCGCCGCCCGATGCATCCATTGCGGGATTGGGTACGGCGCTGAATTCCATGGTGTCTGTATCTACGAACAGGTAGAACGGGCAGCGCCCGAAGACCGGGCTGACCGCCGAATCTAGATCGTTTGCTGTAGCACTGACAGCAATCTTCACTTCGGACTCCTTTGTGTTTGAATTGCCGATCTTGCTGGCGGGTAGGGGGCGGCTCTCACCCCGCGGGAACGCGGCATGAGCACCCGCCCCGCTTGTTCTGGCCTACGCGTCCCCTACACCCACCTGGGCCCGCGCCCGGCTCCGCCACGGCCTCGGCCGGCGCTGGCGGGACCCCGGCCCCTGCCAGCCCCACGCCCGCCACGGTTGTAGCCGCGGTCCTCCTCGGCGCGGTGCACGTTCTTGCTGCCGCAGTTCGGGCAGGTCATGGACGCCCCAGGCGTGCCCGTGCCATAGGCCACCTCAAACGTGTGGCCGCAGTCGGCGCAGCGGAATTTTCGCATCGCCATCGTGCTCACCTCCTCTCATTCACGAAAGACGTTGTCATGCCCAGGAGCCGCTCCTGTCCCCATTGACAGGCGGCGGGCATTACCAAATCTGGATTCCAAAGAATGCGGTGATGAACTTGACCGTAACGTACAGGAAGTACAGGCCGAAAATCAGTTTCAGCGTGGCCGGTTTGAACCGCTTGATGATGGCAGCGCCCACCTGCGCCCCAACGATGGTGCCCGCGGCCAGCAGGAGGCCGGTCGGCAAGTCCACAAAGCCCTGCGCCAATTTGATGCCGCCGCCGACTACCGCCAGCGGGATCATCGTCGCCAGGGATGTGCCCATGGTGATGTACACCGGCGCGCCGAACAGGTAGATTAGCCCGGGCACAAGCGCATACCCGCCGCCCAGCCCCGCGACCCCCGTCGCAACGCCGATGATGAAGCCGAAGGTCCCCATTCCCGGGCCGGATGCGGTGATGGCTGTCCCCTCGCGCTTGGGCATGGCGCGCTGCGTCAGGCCCTCGTAGGTCATGCGGATGGCCGGCCACAGGAAGATCAGCCCCAGGATCAGCCCGAGCAATTTGGATTGCGCGGACAGCAGGGTGAACAGCCAAGAGCCGAGCAGGACGCCGAGAATGCCCGCCCCGCCCAGCCACAGGAAAGCGCGCTTGTCCAGGTTCCTGCGCACCAGGTGCCCGTAGGCACCCGACACGGCCGTGAAGATCACGGCGAACAGCGTGGTCCCGACAGCAATGGCCGCCGGATAGCCCATCCAGAAGTGGATGACCGGCAGCATCACACTGCACCCTCCTGTGCCGATCAGCCCTCCGAGCAGCCCCGCGAGAAAGCCCACCACTACCAGGGTGAGGCCCTTTGCCGTGTCCATCACCGACACGCCGGCTGCCGCGCCGGTGCCCGTTGCGATGGCCCACACGGCCAGCGCGACGATGACGAGCAACAGCACCGCGGTGGGAAGTTGCTCGCGCCAAAAGGTGGATGTTTTCGCTGCCATTTCATACCTCCTCGCTATAGAATCGGTTTGGTCTGTTCCTCCGGGACTCGCTTCAGCAATTCGTCAACAGCGGCTTCAAATCCTTCCGGGATGTAGGATTCAATCTCGCCTTCGTCCGACAGGGTCGCGATGCGCGGCTCAATGGGGATTTGCCCCAGCACCGGCACGCCCATCAGGGCCGCCGCCTCGGCCGTGTGGCTGGGGCCGAAGATCTCCAGCCGCTCTCCACAATGGGGGCACACGGCGTAACTCATGTTCTCCACGATGCCCAGCATCGGCACGTGCAGTTGGAGCGCCATCTGCGCGGCCTTCCGAACTACCATGCCCGCCAGTTCCTGCGGCGATGTAACCAGGATGATCCCGTTGAGCGGGAGGCTCTGCATAACCGTGAGCGGCGCGTCGGCGGTTCCAGGCGGCAGGTCTATCAAGAGGTAGTCCAGGTCGCCCCAGAAGACATCGCCCCAGAACTGCTTGATGGCTCCGCCGATGAGCGGGCCGCGCCAGATGACCGCGTCGTCCTCGTTGGGAAGGAGCAGGTTGATGGACATGACCCGAATGCCCGTCTTGCTCTTCACAGGGGCGATGCCGATGGGCGTGGACGAGGGCCGCTCCGAGATGCCCAGAATCTTGGGGATGCTGGGGCCGGTGATATCGGCATCCAGGATGCCGACGCGCAGGCCCTTGCGCCGCAGCGCCGCCGCCAAGAGGGCCGTTACCAGCGACTTGCCCACGCCGCCCTTGCCGCTCATGACGGCGAGGACGTGCTGAATGCGGTTCAGGTGCGCGGCCATCCCTTCTTCCTGCTGGGGGCTGCTCCCCACGGACGCGAAGGCGCGGGCGCGCTCCTCGTCGGTCATCTCCTCCAGTTTCACGTCCACTTTGCCGACGCCGTCCAGGGCCAGGACCGCCTGGCGCACGTCTTCGGCGATGGAGCCCGAAAGGGGGCACGCGAGGGTGGTGAGGGCCAGGGTAACTTCAACCTGGTCGCCCCGAATGTTCACGTCGCGCACCATGCCCAACTCGGTGATGCTCTTCTGCAACTCGGGATCCATCACGTTGTCCAGGGCTGCAATGACTTGCTTCTCGGTAACCACGCTATTCCTCCCCGATAGAATTGGCTTTGCCAGCCACTCGTTGCGTATTGCAACTAAATGCAATTTGCACATAGTATACACCTACTTCTGCGCGTTGTCAAGTACGGCATGTCCGCGTACCGCCCGACGTTGAAGCAGCGGGCTGAAAGGGCGAAGCCGTGGGGGCTTGCATCCCTCACCCTAGCCCTCTGCCGGCGGGAGAGGGGCGGACAGGGGTGAGGTGCGTGTCGGAAAACTCAGGCGGTTCGTGGGCATGGGCACCTTCTGAATATGAACGCGTGCAAATGGTGTGCTTGAATCTGCGCCTGCCAGTTCGGGGCATCCCA
>JACIWU010000038.1 GCA_014360805.1 Chloroflexota bacterium | reverse complement strand
CTACAAGGGCGTGGAGGAACTGATTGCGGCGTTTCGCCAGTTGGAGGGCGATGGGTACGTGCTGCTCATCGCGGGCAACCCGCAGGCCGCGGGCTACGCGGCGCGCATTGAGGCGGCGGCGCACGGCGACCCGCGCATTCGCCTGCGGCTAGGGTACGTCCCCGACGAGGAACTGCACCGCTACCTGTTGGCCGCCGATGCAGACGTTTTGCCCTATCGGGAGGTAACCACGTCGGGCGCGGCGCTCCTGGCGTTCTCGTTCGGCGTGCCCATCGTCGCGCCGAGGATCGGCTGCTTCCCCGCCCTGGTGGAGGGCAGTCGCGGCGTCCTCTACGAGCCGGACGACCCGCATGGCCTGGTGCGTGCCCTGGCGCAGGCCGCCGCGCTGGACAGGGACGCCGCGAGGCGCGAGGCGCTGGCGTATGCCGAGTCGCTCGGCTGGGACGGGCTGGCGCGCCGACACCTGGCCGCCTACCGCAGGGCGCGGAGGGTGCAGGCATGATCGCCGGCGAGACCATTCTGTGCTTCGCGCCAGACCCGTGGGACGACATCTGGCGCAACCGACACCAGATCATGAGCCGCCTGGCGCGGCAGAACCTGGTCATCTACGTGGAGCCGCGGCCTTACCTGCGCCAGGTGTGGGCCGGGCTGCGGAGCGGCGCGATACGGCCCTGGGGCGGGCGGCCGCGCCTGCGCAAGGCGCTGGGCAACCTGTACGTGTACACGCCGCCGCTGTGGGCACCCATCAGCGGTCGGGAACCCCTGGCGTCGCTGTTCGCCCGCCTGCGCCGCCGGGATTTGCGGGTGGCGATGCGGCGGCTGGGCGCGGGGCGACCCATCCTGTGGCTTGTGCGGCCGGACCAGGCGGATGTCATCGGGCAATTCGGCGAGAAGGCGTGCGTGTATCAAATCGTGGACGACTACGCGGGCTACGGCGGGCTGACCCCCGAACGCCGCGAGGCGTTTCTGGAGCGAGAGCGGCGGCTGATTGAGCGCGCCGACCTGGTGTTCGTAACCTCGCCCGCGCTGATGGAGAGCAAAGGCCAGTACAACCCGCGCACCTATCTCGTGCCCAACGCGGTGGACTACGAGGCGTTCTCGCGGGCGCTGGAAGACCCCAGCCTGCCCGCTGACCTGGAGGCGCTGCCCAGGCCGCGCGTTGGCTACGTGGGGGCCTTGAACGACAAGGTGGACTACGCCTTGCTCCGCGACCTGGCGCGCGCGCGGCCCGACTGGTCTATTGTGCTGGTGGGGCCGTGGGCCGTGCGCGAGGACGCGAGCAGTTTTGACCTTCGGCGCGAGGCCAACGTGCACTTCCTGGGCAAGAAGGACGTGGCCCTGGTTCCGCACTACGTCAAGGGTTTGGACATTTGCCTCATGCCGTATAAACTAAACGAATGGACGCGCAGTATTGACCCGCTGAAGATGTACGAGTATCTGGCGGCGGGGCGGCCGGTGGTATCCACGCCCATACCGGCGGCGATGGCCTTCTCGCGGTGGGTGTCCATCGCCGACGGCGCGCATTTCGCCGAGGCCGTGCAGGCGGCGATGGCGCAGGACGACGAGACGGCCCGCGCCGAGCGCCGCCGCGTCGCCGCCCAGCATTCCTGGGAGGCCCGCGTGGCGTTCATCGCGTCGCAACTGGCCGCCTTTTTGCAGCACCGCGAATAGACGAAGAGACGCCCCGGATGTGCGTTCGGCGTTGCGGGGCGTAGATAAGTGAGGTGAAGGATGGAGACAACCGATTTTCTCATGTACTTGAGGGTGATTTGGAAGCGCGCGTGGCTCATCGGCCTCATCGTCGCGTTGACGGTAGGCGTCATCCTGCTGACATCGTTGACCGCGGGGCCGGTGTACCAGGCCACCGTGCGGCTTCAGGTCATCGCCTCGGAGCCCGGCGATGTGGCGCTGTTCTCGGAGTTCAGGTCGGGCCCCGCCGCGGAGGAAATCTCCACGGCCCAGCAGGACTTCATCGCCGCCCTGAAGCGCCCCATCGTGGCCTGGCAGACCATCGCCGACCTGAACCTGGGCATCAGCGCGGTGGACTTGCTGGACCGCATGACGGTGGGAACCGAGGAGGAGTTTATCTACATCTCCTACGAGGCCGATTCCCCTCAAGATGCCGAGACCATCGTTACCAAGTTGGTGGATAACGCGCTGGTGTACTATCGCAACCTGCGGGCCAAGCGGGCCACCGTGTTGCGCGTGTTCATCGCCCAGGAGTTGGAGAAGCAGCAGAAAAGCCTGGCGTCCGCCAAGGAAGCCTTCCTGCAGTTCAAATTGCAGCACAACCTGGATTCACTCCAGCGCGAACTGACGGCCTACCAGGACGAACTGCGTCAGTTACGGTTCAGCCGCGATATGGTGGTGATGCAGGGCGAACAGAAGAGCCGCGAGGCCACGCTGTACCAGGAACAGGCGGACAAGGCCACCCAGCAGGCCGAAGAGGCGGCGGCGCGCGGCGCTACCGGCACCGCATCGTACTACTACGGCCTGGCGCGGGACTACGCCCAGAAGGCGGCGGAGGCCCGAATCAGCGCCGAGGCGGCGCAGGTGGCCAGGTTGGAATACGAGCAGATGATCTCCGACCGCGAGACGCGCCTCCTATCGCTCATCGGCCTGACTTCCGAATACGATGCGAAGCAGACCGCCGTGAACGAGATTCAGGCCAACGTGAATTTCCTGTCGGGCAAACTGAACGAAGCGGCCTTGAAGGAAAGCCAGTCGCTGAACGCGGGGTTCATCCAGGTTGCGGAACCGGCGCGGCAGCCCGACCGCCCCGCCCCGTCCCAACTCCCGCGCCTGCTGCTGGTGGGCGTGGCCATTAGCGCGGCGGCGGGCATCATCCTGGCGTTCGTGCTGGAGTTCATTGAGTCGCTTGGGCGCCCGAAGCCTGGGACGCAAGCCCAGTAGTCTGCGGAGTTGGCGCGAATGCGGCGCGTGTTGCTTGTGGACAAGGCCCCCCAGATCGGCGGGTCTCTCATCAGCCTGCATCACCTGGTGCGCGGGCTGGATCGGACGCGGTTTGAGCCCATCGTCCTCGTGGCAGAGGGCAACCCGTTCGCCGATCGGTTCGCGGCGCTAGGGGTGCAGGTGCTCACCCGTCCGTGGGCCAACACGCCGCCTCAGACTCCTGGCCTGCTGAAGGGGATAACGCAGACTTCGGCGGCGCGGAAGTTGCGCGACTGGGAATGGGGCCGCCGCCTGTACCACAGCGCGGGCTTCCTGGCCAAGCACCTACCGCGCATTCTGGAGAGGGCAGAGGCGTTTGCCAAACTTGTGTACGAGGTGAAGCCCGACTGGGTGCATGTGAACGACGGCATTCCGTTCAACCGCGGCGAGATTCTCGGCGCGCTGTGGGCGCGGGTGCCGGTGGTGTGCCACGTGCGTTCCTTTGAGCCGCCGACCCGCTTTGACCGCCTGCTGCTGCCGCGCGTGGCGGCCTATATCTTCATCTCCAGGGCCATTGCGGACTGGCTCGTGGACACCGGCGCGCCCATGCGCAAATGGTATGTCGTTTACAACGGCGTGGACCTGACGGAGTTCCCGGACCTTGCGGGCGAGCGCCCTCGCATTCGGGCGGAGTTGGGCCTGCCCCAGGACGCCTTCGTGGTGGCGCTGCTGGGGCGCATGGTGCCCTGGAAGGGGCATGAGGTGTTCCTGGACGCGATGGAGCGGCTGCTTCCGGAGCACCCTCGCCTGTTCGGCTGCATCGCGGGCGAGGGCTGGCGCGGCAGCGACTTTGAGCAGAGACTGCGCGCCCGGGTGGAGTCTGGGCCGTTGAAGGGGCGCGTAGTCTTCGCGGGCTTCCGGGCGGATGTGCCTGCGCTCCTGCAATCGGTGGACGCGCTGGCCCACACGTCCATAGAGCCGGAGCCGTTCGGCCGCGTGATCGTGGAGGCGATGGCGGCGCGGTTGGCGATTGTGGCCACCGCCGCCGGGGCCGTGCCCGAAATCCTGGAGGACGGGCGGACGGGCCTTCTCGTGCCGCCGGGGGACGCGGAGCGCCTGGCCCTGGCGTTGCAGCGGCTGATGCGCGAGCCGGACTTGCGCCAGCGCCTGGCTGCCGCCGCCCGCCGCGAGGTAGAGGCGAGGTTCACGGTGCAACGGTACGTGGCGGGGGTTCAGGCTGTGTACGAGGAGTTGCAATGATTCGTAGGTTGGAGTGGCTTTCCGGCGATGGCAGGGTGCTTCGCCTTATCGGGCGGATCGCGCTCGTTGCCGTCGCGCTGGGTTTGGGATATGCGCTGGGGGTTCTGCTGGTGTCCCCGCAGTACGCCACGGTGGTTACCGCCGTTGGCGTGGCGTTCTGCCTGGGGGCCGTCGTCGTGGATCCGAAGATGGGGATGCTGCTGTGGATGATCGTCGCGCCCTATGCGCGGTTCATCCCGCTGGACATCCAGTTGGGGCACGGCATCCCCGACCTCAAACTGAGCCGCCTGGTTACGCTGGTGTTGCTGGCGCTGTGGGCGGCGCAGGTGGCCATCGGAAGGCGCAAGTTGTCCCGCGTCATCTGGAGCGACATCTTCATGGCGCTCTTCGCGGTCTTCACCCTCATCAGTTATTCGGGAGCGCCCATGTCCACCAACAAGGCGCTGCAGAACTACTGGGACATCTGGCTGGTGCCGGTGGTGGCCTATTTCCTTGCGCGGCAGTTGTTCTCCACCGAGCGCGACGTCAAGCGCATCGCCATTGCCATCGCCGTCGTGGGGCTGTACCTGGCAGTGCTGGCCACCCACGAGCAGATGACGGGGATTACCCTGTTTTACCCCGAAGACCGCAGCGTTATCTACTCCACCCACGTGCGCCGCGTCGTCAATTTGCTGGGCAACCCCGCGTTCACGGCGGTGTGCCTGGCGATGGCGGCTCCCCTTGCGGCCCGCGGCATGATTGAGAGCAAGACGCGAGGGCGGCGCCTGGTGTGGCTGGGCGTGCTGCTGGCGCTCGCGGTGGGGTCGTTCATGTGCTACAACCGCTCGGGGTGGGCCGCTTTCATCGCCAGTCTGCTGGTGATGTTGCCCTTCTACCCCCGTTTCCGCAAGATTTTCCTGCCGGTGTTCATTACGGCGGTCGTGCTGTTGGTTGTAACCTGGGGGGTGGTCAGCGCGACGCCGGCCATCCGCGAACGCCTGCAAGCCGAAGGGCCCATCATCTGGCGCATGCAGGTGCTGGGAACCGCGTGGAAGATGATCAAGGCGCACCCGTTCACCGGCGTGGGGCAGGGGAACTTCGCGGCGCTGTACACGCTGTACGCGCGGGGAGCGGCGTATCAGTACGCGGACCCGAACGCGCGGGTGCTCATGTCGCCGCACAATTCGCTGGTGTACATCCTGGTTCACGGCGGACTGGTGACCCTCGTCCCGTACTTGGGGTTCCTGCTATCGGCATTCTGGGTTACGGTTCGGTTCTACCGCAGCATCGCCGACGAGAAGGCGCGAAGCCTCATCGTGGCGACGTGGGGCGCGTTCGTGGCCTATCTCCTGCCCGGCATGGCGGGGGATACGGTGATTTTCGCATTTGGCGCGGTGCTGTTCTACGTGCTGGTCGGCGGCGTCCTGGGGTGGATTCTGGGAGGCGGGCAGGCTCTCATCGTGCCGAAGAAGTCGGCAGAGGGGGCGGCGTGAAGGTTTTGATTCTAAGCCCATTCCCGCTGGATTGGGAACGCGCTCACGGGGGCGTGGAGTCCACGGTCATGTACTTTCTGGACGGCGCGGCGGCCCATGCCGACGTGAGCCTGCACGTGGTTACGTCGCTGCCCTCGGTGCGCTCGCCCGAATCTCGCATGCGCGGCGCGGTGAGAATTACCTACGTGCCTCGGCTCCGGTGGGGTCGGGCGGTGGGCTACGCTGGCGACTTTCGGGCCATCCGCCGCATCGTGGACGAGGAGCAGCCTGACCTGGTGCACGGGCAGGGGACGACGTTCTACGCGGGCGCGGCGCTGGCTTCGGGCGCGCCTGCCGTGATCACCGCGCACGGGGTAGCCTTCCGCGAGTTCGCGTATGTGCGCGGGCTTTCGCAGCGCGCACGGGGCCTCTGGGACGCCTGGTACGAGCGGCGGTGTCTCCGCCGAACGCGCTACCTCATCGCCATCGCGCCCTACGTGGCCCGCGAGTTCGCCCCCTGGACCCGCGCCCGCGTCTGGTTTGTGCCCAATGCCATCTCCGAGCGGTTCTTCGGACTGTCGCGTGCGCCCGAACCGCACACGATTCTGTTCGCCGGCGTGGTCAGCCCCCGCAAGGCTGTGTGCGAGTTGGTGGAGGCGGTCGCGGGCGTTCGTCGGCATGTGCCCGGCGTGCGCCTGCGGATTGCGGGCGACGTCCGTCAGTTTCCGGGCTACGTCGCGCAGGTGCGTCGCCTGGTGGCCCAGCACGGCCTGGAGGACAGCGTCCAGTTGCTGGGCCCGTTGCCCGAGGCCGGCATCCTGGCGGAATACGCCCGCGCCGCCGTGTTGGCGTTGCCCTCGTGGCAGGAGACGCTGCCCGCCGCCGTGGCCCAGGCCATGGCCGCGGGCGTGCCGGTGGTGAGCACGGCCGTCGGGGGCGTTCCCGACATCATCCAGGATGGCGTGCACGGGTTGCTGGTGCGGCCGGGGGACGTTGCCGGCCTGCGGGACGCGCTGGCGCGGGTGCTGTCCGATGGCGCGTTGGCCGCATCGCTGGCGGATGCTGCCCGAGCCTACGCGGAGGAGAACTTCCGCAACGCCGTGGTCGCCAGGCGCGTCCTGGATGTCTATGCCGATGTCCTGCGCCTGGAGCGGGGCGGCGAAAGGAGTACCTCGCCGTGAAAATCAAGCCCGATTGGTATCAGTGGCTACATGCCTACCGAACCAGGGAGATGGACATCATCTTCCGCGACTGCCCGGATGGAGTGTTCGCGGAGGGGCTGGAACTGGGGGCGGGCGATGGGTTCCAGAGCGCCCTTCTGGTGAAGTACGTGCGCCGACTCATTGCTACGGACCTCAACCCGGCCATCTTGAGCCTGCCCTCGCACGATGCAGTGGACTACCAGGTGCTGGACGCCGAAGAGGTCGGCGACGCTTTTCCGCCAGGGTCGTTTGACCTGGTGTTCTCATCCAACCTGCTGGAGCATCTGCCTGCGCCGCAGCGCGCCCTGACAGGCATCCACCGGGTGCTGAAGGACGATGGGGTAACGATTCACGTCGTCCCCAGCCCGTTTTGGAAACTCTGCGAACTGTTGCTGTACTTCCCGAATCACATCATCGTCCTTCTTGAACAGGTGCTTGCGCGGGGCGGGGGTCGGGTGCTGGCCGATAAGGTGCGCCGCCACACGCCCACAGGCCACGCGCCAGCGCCCGTGGCCCCGGACGCCGACAACAACCCGAAGACGCGCAAGCGCCCGCATTCGTTCCTGTACCGCTGGTTCATCCCGGAGACGCACGGCGTGTCATTGGGCCATCTGGAGGAGTTCCGGGCTTTTCGCAAGTCCCGGTGGCTGGCCGAGTTCCGCAAGGCCGACTTGGAGGTCGTGGCCGTGAGGAAGGGGCCTGTCGCGTCGGGCTACGGGTTTGGGCTGAATACCCTGCGGCGCTGGCTGGAGCGCCTGGGCTTCACGTCGGAGTACATCTACGTGGCCAAGAAGCGCGGGCAGTCCAGCCCCTACGTCCGCTATTTCGCGCCGCGCCGGGGGAGGGCGTCGTGAGCAGGCCCCTGCGCGTTGCGCTTGCCATCATGTATCCGCTGGATGCCTCGCGGCGGTCCGGGGGGCTGCAAGCCGTCGCGTGCGATTTGGTGCGCGGGTTCAAGGCGGTGGACGGCCTGGAACTCCACGTGGTTCACTGCACGAAGGAGGTAGAGGCCGACCGCGTCGTGCAGGATGGCCCGGTGTTCGTGCACTATCTCCATGCGCCGCGCCGTCGCGTGGTGCCGAACATGCTCACGTCCGTCTGGAAACTTCGCCGCGAGTTCCGTCGCATCCAGCCGGATGTGGTCAACGCGCACATGGGCCACTACGCGGCGGCGGGCATCCTGGCAGGATTCCCGACGGTGCTCACCATTCACGGCATCGTGTGGCGCGAGGCCGAGATATTCCGAAAGACGTGGTTTGACCGCCTGCGCTACCGCGCGGCGACGCTGTTTGACCGATTCGCCGTGCAGCGGGTGCGCAGGGTGGTGGCCATCAACCCCTACGTGCGCAGGGAGTACCGCGCTGAAAACGACCCACGGTGGACCGAAATCCCCATCCCCGTCTCCGAGGACTACTTTGCCGTTCCCGACCGCACCGTCCCCGGCCGCATCCTGTGCGCGGGAACCGTTACCGAACTCAAGAATGGGCTGGCGTTGCTCCAGGCGCTGAAACTCGTGCGCGAGCGGGTGCCCGAGGCCCATGTCCACTTCGCCGGCCGCATAGACGACCGCCCGTATCTCAAGCGGATGGAGGCTTACGCGGCCGAGAACGGCCTGACCGAGGCGGTGGCGTTTCGGGGGCTGATCCCCTACGATGAGACGCTGCGCGCCTATTCGGAGTGCGCCGTGCTGGCGCTGACATCGCGGCAGGAGTCCTCGCCGCGCGTGATCCTGGAAGCGGCGGCTGCCGGGAAGCCATCCGTGGCGGTGCGCGTGGGCAGCGTGCCCGATATGATAGAGGACGGCGTGAGCGGGTACGTCGTGCCGCAGGATGACATCCCAAGCCTGGCCGACCGGCTGGTACGCGCGCTGACCGATGAGCCGCTGCGCCGCCGCATGGGGGCCGCTGCCAGGCAGCGCGTGAAGGAGCGCTACAGCCTGCGCCATGTCGTCGCGCGCTATGTGGATCTGTACCGCCAGGTGGCGCAGGGAGGGTGAGCCGGAATGCGCGTGTTGTATTTCTCCGAGGCGCTGGTGCCGCCCTTTGACGAGGGCATCAAGAAGGCGTCCTGGCTTTTGCTCAGGGCGCTGCGGGGTTCGCACGATGTGCTGGCGCTCACGAGCAGGGGCGAGGGCATGCCGGATGCGGGCGTGCATCGCGTGCGGGCCAACCGTCTGCTTCTCAGCGCCGACCTCGCGCGGCGCGTGCGCCCGTTCAAGCCCGAGTACACCCTGTACGTCCCGACGGCGTGCGCCACGCTGTTCAGTTTTGTGCGCGCCCGCGTCCTCGCGGCCTATGCCCGAACGCCGGTCGCGCTCATCGCGTTCCAGCCGCGCCGGTACGGGCGCCTGGCGCGGCTTGTCATCCCGCTGCTGCGCGCCGGCCCCGTGTGGGCGCAAGGGCAGGCCACCGCAGCCCCCCTGCGCGAAATGGGGTGCGACGTGCGCATCCTGCCGCCCGCCGTGGACACCGATACGTTCGTCCCGGCCGACGCCGCCCGACGGCGCGCGCTTCGGGCGCAGTATGGGCTGGCCCCCGATGTGCCCCTCGTGTTCCACGCCGGGCACATCCTGCCCAACCGAAACATCCGCGCGCTGGCGTCGCTCCAGCGGGCATTGCAGGGCGCGGCTCAAGTCCTGGTCTTGGGGAGTTCGGCGTTCGGCGTGGACGAGGCGCTGGTGCGCGCGCTGGAGGATGCGGGGGCTATCGTTATCACCCGCTACGTGGAGCGCCTGGCCGAGTTGTACCAGATGGCCGACTGCTATGTGTTCCCCGTGCATTCGGCGCAGGGCAGCGTGGAAATTCCCCTGTCGGTGTTGGAGGCGATGGCGTGCAACCTGCCCGTCGTGAGCACGCCTTTCGGCGAACTCCCGCGGCTGTTCCCGCAGGGCAACGGCCTGCGCTACGTCTCGGACGACGCGGAACTAGCCAATGCGGTGCGGCAGGCGCTGGCCGAGAGGTCGGCGAGCACCCGCGCCCGTGTGCAGCCGTACAGTTGGGCCGCCGCCGCGCGCCTGCTTATCCCCGGAGGGACTCCATGAGCGAGCGCGAGTTGCGCCTGGCGGTCTTCCTCAGCGATGCGGGCGCGAAGTCGGTGGCGGCCGAGGATTGGGCGCAGGCCGATTTGGACGCGCTGGTGGCCTGCCTGCGGCGCAACAAGGTGCCGCTGCTGTCGGCCCGCCGCCTGCGCCCAGACCTGCCCGTCTGGGGCGCGCCGCCGTTGGCGGAGGCCATCGCGCAGGAGGAGGCCAGCCTGAACCGACAGAGGGGCGAGTACCTGAAGGTGCGCGACGCCTTGCAGTCGCTGGGGGTGCCGTGCGCCCTCATCAAGTCGGCGGGGATTGCGCCTTCGTTCCCGTATCGCAGCGACAACGTGGATTTGCTGGTGCCGCCGGAGTTGGAGTTGCCCGCCGCGCAGGCGCTCTACGAGTTGGGCTACGTGGAACTGCGCAACATTGAGGAGCCGCGGAAGTTTCTGTTCAAGCGGTTTGCTGGGGGAGCGGAGGTCTCCGCCATTCACCTGCACACGCAGGTGGGCTGGGGCACGGGCTTCCTGGTGGACGAGTGGCTGTGGGAGCGGGTTCGGCCCTCTGCCGACGACCCTGCGGTGTCCATCCTGTGTCCGGAAGATGAGTTGCTGGTAACGCTGGCCCACGCCTTCTACGAGGACAAGGAATTCAAGATATGGGATGTGGTCAAGGCGCGCCACTGCCTGGGCGGCTCTGGCTTTGACTGGGACTACTGCGCGCGCCAGGCGGAAGAACGCGGCTGGCTCGCCGGGCTGAACGTCATCCTGGGGTGCGCGTCGCGGGTGGAGGCGGCGTGGTTCGCGGATGCCCGCATCCCGTCCCACGTGCCGCGCCGCGCGCCGTCGCTGCCCGCCGTGGACGCGGCGGCGTTGCCCGCGCGGATTCCCTTCGCCTACAGCAAGCGGCAGTACTTCGCCAAGGTGGCCCGCGACCGTCGCCTGTCGCCCGCGCAGAAGTGGGACGACGCGGTTCGCCATGCCCTGGCGGGCGTGCGGCGCAGGCTCAAGGTGCGCTCGCAGCGCCCCATGCTTGTGGCCTTCAGCGGTGTGGACGGATCGGGCAAGACCGCCCACGCCGAGGCGTTGCGGTCGGCCTTCGGGGCGTGCGACATCCGCGCGCGGGTCGTGTGGACGCGAGAGGCGTCCTCGCCGCTGACCGACGCGCTGATTCGCCTGGGCAAGCGATGGCTGGGTGGGACGTCGGACGCTGGCCGTAGCAAGGGCGGGAACGCGCCTGATCCCTGGCAGCGGCGGGAGGCCCTGTGGCGGCGGCCGCTTGTCCGTCGGCTGTGGCCGTGGGTCATCGCGCTGGATTTGTGGCGGCAGTACCTGGCCCGCGTTGCCTGGCCGTTGCTGCGCGGGTGGGTAGTCATCGCCGACCGCTACGTGGCCGACGCCCAGGCGGAAGTGGCGGCCTACCTGGACGCCGTCGGCGATGGGCGCGTTCCGCTGGCGCTGCGCCTGCTGGAGCGTGTCTCGCCGCGCCCCGCTCTTTGGTTCTTGCTGGACGCGCCGCCTGCCGTGGCTGCCCACCGCAAGGCGGGACAGGAGTCGGAGGCGTTTCTGGCGCGGCAGGCTGCCTGGTACCGACGGCTGGCCCAGGCGGGGCGGGCGCGCCTGCTGGACGCCACCCAGCCGCTGGAAGCCGTTTCGGGCGAGGCGGTGCGCCTGTCGCTGCTTCGCTACTATCGGCGCTATCGGACGTTCATCAACGGCCTTTTCCTGTTCAACCCTCGGGCGAAGCGCCCGTTCCTGGAGCAAGGATAGATGCGCGTGCTCGTCGTAACGAACATGTACCCGACGGCGGACAAGCCCGCCTTCGGCACGTTCGTGCGCGACCAGGTGGAATCGCTGCGCGCCCTCGGGGTTGACGTGGACGTGTTCTTCATGGACGGCAAGGCGAGCCGCCTGAACTACGCGCGCGGGTTTGCCGATTTGCGCCGCCACCTGCGCCGACACGCGCCCTACGACCTCATCCACGCGCACTATGTGTTTTCGGGGCTGGTGGCGATCAGCCAGCGCCGATTGCCCGTCGTGCTCACGCACCACGGCATTGAGGTCGTCCTGGGGTGGCAGGGCCACCTGTGCCGCTGGATCACGCCGCGCGTGGACGCCGTTATCGTTACGTCGCGCGGGGTGAAGGGCGCGCTGGGCGACGAAGATGCCGTCGTCATCCCGTGCGGCGTGGACATGGCGCGGTTCGCGCCCATGCCCCAGGCCGAGGCGCGTGCCCGTTTGGGGCTGCCCTCGGACGCCAAACTCGTTCTATTTGCGGGCGAGCCGCGGCCCGAGAAGCGGCTGGAGATCATCCAGGCGGCGGTGGGGCTGCTGGCGTCGGAGGACAGCCGCGTGCAGTTGGTCATTGCGTCCAACCGCCCGCACGCGGAGATGCCGCTGTACATGAACGCTTGCGACGCGCTGGCGTTGGCGTCGGATTTTGAGGGGTCGCCGATGGTCATCAAGGAGGCGATGGCGTGCAACCTGCCCATCGTCTCGGTGGATGTGGGCGACGTGGCCGAGATCATGGGCGGCACCGAGGGGTGCTACCTGTGCGAACGCACGCCAGAGGACATGGCGGCGAAACTGCGCCTGGCCCTGGCGCGCGGGGGCCGCACCGACGGTCGGCAGCGCGTGGCGCACCTGTCGCTGGAGGCCACGGCCCGACAGATTCTGGCGGTGTACGAGCGCGTGTTGGCCACGCGACGGGCATCGCGGGTTAGGTGAGGGCGACATGAGGATTCTGGCGGTGCTAGGCGAGGGCGGCCACACGAAGGAGATGGTGCGCCTCGTGGAACTCCTGGGCGAGGGGTACGAGTTCGGCTATGTGCTGGTGGCCGACGACGACCTGTCGGAGAAGAAGATCACCGTGCCTGGGCCGATATTCCGCGTGATTCGCCCGCGCGACAAGGCTCACAACCTGCCCAACGATGTGCGCAAGTTCCTGGTGTGCGCGTGGCAGGCGTGGCGCGCGGTGCGGCGGTTCCGCCCGCTGGCGATGATCAGCACAGGGCCGAGCGTGGCCGTGCCGGTGGCGCTGGTGTGCAAACTGATGGGCGTCAAGGTCATCTTCGTGGAGACCGGCTCGCGGGTTACGGCGCTGTCCACCACCGGCCGAATCATGTACCGCCTGGCTGACCTGTTCCTGGTGCAATGGGAGCCGCTGCTGGAGAAGTATCCGAGGGCCGTCTATGCGGGGAGGCTGTGGTGATGATCTTCGTAACCGTCGGCACGACCGATTTTGACGCGCTGGTGGAGGAGATGGATCGCATCGCGCCGCGGCTGGGCGAGGAAGTCGTGGCGCAGATCGGGCGCGGGCGCTACGAGCCGCGCAACCTGCGCTGGTTCCGCAACGCGCCCTCGCTGGAGCCGTACTACCGCCAGGCCGATGTCATCGTGTCGCACGGCGGCCTGGGGACGGTCGTAGAGGTGGCGAGCATGGGCAAGCCGCTGGTGGCTCTGAGCAACCCGGACCGCTACGACCGCCACCAGGACGACTTGCTGGGCCACATGGAGCGCCAGGGCCACCTGATCTGGTGCAAGCGCCTGGCCGACTTGGAGTCCGATTTGCGGCGGGCGCGCTCCATGGCGTTCAGGCCCTACACGGTGCCGCCCACGCGCATCCACGAGGTGATTCGGGACTACCTGGCCCGCGTTGCCGCCGGTTCGGAGGGGTACGGGTTCTGACTGCTCCGTGCGACTCCGCGGTGAGCAATGGGCCGCTGCCGTATCCAGGCAGCGCGCTGAATCGTTAGAGAAGGGGGAAACAACATGGCTGTACCTTTCGTAGATTTGAAGGCCCAGTACGCGACGCTGAAGCCCGAGATAGATCGGGCGATCCAGGCCGTGGTGGATCGCTGCGATTTTATCTTGGGGCAGGCCGTTTCGGAGTTTGAGGCCGAGTTCGCCCGTTTCTGCGAGGTGCGCCACGCCATCAGCGTTGCCAACGGCACCGACGCGCTGCGCCTGGGGCTGCTGGCGGCGGGCATCGGCCCGGGCGACGAGGTGATCACCGCCGCCAACACGTTCATTGCCACCACGGAAGCCATCAGCCAGACCGGCGCGGCATTCCGCCTGGTGGATGTGGACGAGCGGACGTACAACCTGAACCCGGCCCTGCTGGAGGAAGCCATCACGCCGCGCACCCGTGCCATTCTGCCTGTCCACCTGTACGGCCAGCCTGCCGACATGGAGCCGATCCTGGACACGGCGCGCAGGCACAATCTCCTCGTCATGGAGGACGCGTGCCAGGCCCATGGCGCGCGGTACAAGGGGCGCCGCGCGGGGAGCATGGGGCACCTGGCCGCCTTCAGTTTCTATCCGGCCAAGAACCTGGGCGCTTACGGCGACGGTGGCGCGGTCGTAACCGATGACGAGGCCCTGGCGCGGCAGTTGGTCCTCCTGCGCAATCACGGTCAGAAGAGCAAGTACGAGCACGTTATGGAGGGCTATTGCAGCCGACTGGACACCCTGCAGGCGGCGGTGCTGCGCGTGAAGTTGCGCCACCTGGACGGATGGAACGCCCGACGGAGGCAGGTGGCCGCATGGTACGAAGAGCGTTTGGCCGATTTGCCAGTGGTGCGGCCTTTCGTGATGCCCGGCGTGGAGCACGTTTACCATCTGTATGTGATTCGCACGGAGCGCCGAGACGCCCTGCGCGACTTCCTGGCGGGCCGCGGCATCGGCACGGGAATGCACTATCCCATCCCGCTGCCGCTGACCGAGGCGTACCAGGGGCTGGGCTTCCGCAAGGGGCAGTTCCCGGTTACCGAGCGCCTGGCGGGCGAGATTCTCTCGCTGCCCATGTTCGCCGAGATGACCGAGGCGCAGGTGGATGAGGTGGCGGGCGCCGTCCGCGAGTTCTTCAGGGGGCCTCGGTAGTCGGGCCAGGATTTCGGGCACCCGTAAGACTGTCCTTCTGAGCAGCGAAGCGGCGGTTGGCACACCTCACCCCCGGCCTGCGGCCGCCCCCTAGAGGGGGACTGAGGGGGTGAGGTTGGTGAGATGGCTTGGCTTCGCTCGCAATGACGCACGAAGAGGGGGCATGCGGTTGACCAACACAAGATGAAACCGACTCCGCCTCCGTAGGTGGTTTGGAGCGCGGCGACTTCCGCCTATAATCAACCCGTACCCTGAACAGCATGGAGGATCAAGGAACATATGGGACGTAGAACATGGCTTTGGATCGCTTTGTTGGGGGCGCTGCTTGGCCCTCTGATGATGCCGTTGGTGGGGCCCGTTGCGGCCGCTGATCCTGAAGCGGGCGACACGATCGTTCTGAGCGGCATCCGCGTCCTCGGCGACCCCGACGGCGTGGACGCGGCGGTGATTCCGGGCGGAGGGCGCCCAGGCGTTTACATCGCGCGCGATGCGGACAACCTGGACCCGGGCTTCTATCCCATCCTCGGCGGGCACCAGACGTTCACCTGGAAGCAATTGGAGCCTTCCGAAGGCGTTTATGACTGGAGCAGGATAGACAATTACCTGGCCGCGGCGAGCGCCAAGGGGAAACCGGTCGGCCTGCACATCGTTACGTACAACGGACGCCGGGGCGGCGTGGTCATCCCCGACTGGGTCCGAACCGCATGCCCTGGCCTCATCTTTACCGCCACGGCCAGTTCGGGCTACAGCAGCACCGACTATCCACCGCTGGAGGCCATCAAGTATCACAATTCCTGCTATCAGACCCGCTACTTCAACTTCATCTACGCCCTGGGCGCGCGGTACAAGGACGACCCGCGCGTGGAATTCATCCTTGCGGGCACCGGGCTTTACGGCGAGACACAGCCCGGCGACGATGCCTATGACGCCGCGTTCCAGAATGCGGGCTTGACCTACGACCTGTGGCGCGCTTATGTGCGCGAGACCGCGCGCGCCTATGCCATCGCGTTCGGGGGGACCGGCAACAGCACCCGCTGGCCGTCCAAGTCCGTCATGATCCTCAACGCGCCCACGTACACGCACCGCTGCAACCGTTCGGAAATCATGTCCGACGTGGCGCCCATGGGGGTTGGCAACATGGTGGCGGGGCTTCTGGCCGATGAGGACGCCGTCGTCATCACGCCGCCATATTCGCAGGCGGGGTGTGGCCGCCTGGACCCGCTGATTTCCGTGCAGGGAACGTTACCGGTGGGCCACGAAGCCTACTGGTATCTCACCCCTCACGAGTACCTGGCGTATTGGGGGCTTCTGGGAGCGCTGGGGCATCAGGTGGACAACCAGTCGCATCCCGTGGATTATCTCACCGTGGACTACACGCTCACCGATTGGCGCGGGTGGATGTTTGCCGATCCCAGCGGCAACCCCCGCACCGAGGTGATGGACTACTTCCGCTGGGCGTTGCCCTACTTCGGCAAGACGGCCGCCAACGCCCCCAGCGTTTGGGTGGCCATGCGCGACTCGGGCTACACGTGGTATCCCCAGTGGGGCAACTACTCCTACTATCTGTACCAGGATGACTCCATCGCTGGCGGGCGCACCAAAGTCGTTACCTACCGCGGCGGCATAGACCCTGACGATGGTAGCCAGGCTGCGCTGGTCAACTCGCTGGTGCCCAAAGGGTACTCATCGTATAACACGAACATCCAGACCAACGTCAACCTGGGCGGGGCTTGGGCAGGCAAGGAGTCGTGGATCACCCGCCGCACCGACCAGGCCAGCGGCAACCGCTACATGTGGTTCAAGATAGACGACGGGTTCCTGTTCGGCGGGAGCAACACGGTTACCATCAAGGTTACGTATTTTGACTATGGCACCGACTCGTGGAAGATAGACTACGACGCGGTCGGCGGCGTACAGCGGAGCACGGATATTGTGGTCAAGACGAACTCGCGCACGTGGAAGACCCATACCTTCGTCATCACCGACGCGCGCATGGCCAACGGCCTGCTGGGCGCCAGCGACTTTCGCCTGGACTGCAACAACGACGGCGACGAGTACATCCACTTCGTGGACGTGAGCAAGGGCGGCGGCAGCAGCGCGAACTTCAACATTCCGCTGCGCATGGGCTGGAACTTCGTGTCCGTGCCCCTCACCCTGGCCAACACGAACGTGGAAACCGTCCTCGCGCCCATCAGCGGCTCCTACGGCAAGGTGTACACCTACGACGCCTTTGACACGGCCGACCCGTGGAAGGTGTACGACGTGAGCCTGCCGCCGTTCCTCAACGACCTCACGCAGATCAACAACACCAAGGGGCTGTGGCTCTGGGCTACGCAGAGCACCACGTGGACGGTCAGCGGCTCGTGGGCCGCGTCCACGGCCATTCCGCTCAAGACGGGCGCGAACCTGGTGGGCTACCCAGGCCAGACGGCCAAATCGGTGGCCGATGCGCTGGCGACCATTGCGGGGAAGTACACAAAGGTGTATACTTATGACGCCTTTGACGACGCCGACCCGTGGAAGGTGTACGATACATCGTTGCCGCCGTTCCTGAATGACCTGTCGCAGATTCAGCCGGGAAGGGCCTATTGGATTTACGTAACGCAGGATTGCACCTTGACGGTTACGAATTAAGGAGCGCCGTATGAAACGAGTGATCAGACTACTCCTGGTTGGGGTGTTCATCGCGGCCCTGCTCGTTGGGTATCTGCTTCCGGCGACACCCGTGAGCGCCGTGCCCCCGCTGCCGTGCAAGTTCTACGGCACGGTCAAGCAGGGAGGCTCCAACGTGCCCCCGGGCACGGAGGTGAGCGCCTGGATCGCGGGCGTGCAGTACGCGACCACGTATGCGTTCAGTTACGCGGGCGAAACATGGTACAACCTGGACGTCCCTGGCGACGACCCCGATACGCCCGGAATCAAGGAGGGCGGCGTCGCGGGCGACATCGTCTCGTTCAAGGTGGGCGATGTCTGGGCCGACCAGACGGGCGTATGGCAGACGGGCGGGAACGTCAACCTGAACCTGACCATTCAGGAACCCACGCCGACCCCGACGGTTACCGGCACGCCGCCAACGGCCACGCCCACGAATACGCCGACGAATACGCCCACGGCCACCAACACGCGAACGGCGACGCCCACGGCCAGCAACACGCCCACGCGGACGCCGACGCCCTTCGGCACGCCCACGCCCACGCCGCCGCCCGTCAAGGTGCGCTTGCAGCGTTCCGCCTCGGGGTTCCCGCTGGTGTGGGATTCGTACATTGTGGAGGACGATCCGGATGCCAACTTCGGCCCGGACCCCAACCGCCACTTCAAGATCAAGCCGGGCCTGCCCAGCAAGAAGGGCCTCATCAAGTTTGACCTGTCGGGGCTGCCTTCGGGCATCACCGTGGTGAAGGCCCGCCTGGGGTTGTTCTACCTCACACGGTACGGCGTGCCCGGGAATTTCACCTTGTCTGCCTACCGCCTGAACCGCGACTGGATTGAGGATCAGGTTACCTGGAACCGCGCCACGTCCGCGGGCGATGGGTTCTGGGAGATTCCAGGGGCCGCGGGCGTGCCATCCGACGTGGAAGGCGCGCCCTCCGGTTCTGTGACCATCGGCGACACGGACAACGTGCGCTACGAGATGGACATCACGGCGCTCGTGCAGGGCTGGGTGAGCGGCATCCCGAACCACGGCGTGTTGCTGGTGGGAAGCGGCCCGACGGCCGACGTTCGGATCTACACGTCGGAAGAACCCAATGTCAACTACCGTCCCTACCTGGACATCTGGTACGTGTACGGCGCGCCCACCTCTACGCCTACGGCTACGCCCGCCGGCCCGTCGCCCACGCCGGGGCCCTCCCCGTCGGCGACCGTCCCGCCGTCCACCATCGTGCTGCAGGAAGGGCTGGACGGCTACGACGGCACGCGCGACGTGTACATGCGCGAGGATGACGCCAACACCAACTACAACACCGAGTTCCAACGCTCTGAATTGAAACTCAAGACGGGCAACCCCCGCATGCGCGCGCTGCTGTCCTTTGACCTGACCGGCCGCTTGCCACAGTGCGCCATCATCACCTCCGCCACGCTGGAACTGACAACGAATTACTATACCAGCGATGCCACACGCGCCATGACGGTGTCCCTGTACCGAATGAGGCGGCCCTGGGTGGAGGATGAGGCAACGTGGAACCAGGCGGCGCTGGGCGATCCGTGGGGCGTGCCTGGCGCGGACTCAGCCAGCGACCGAGATTTCACGTCCGTCGCCTCGGTCGTGATTGCCAACACGAACGCCAAGTACTCGTTTGACATCACCAACCTGGTCCAGCAGTGGGCGGACAATCCGGGCGAGAATTACGGCGTGCTGATCATCGGCACAGGCAACCAGACCGTGGAGCGGCGGTTCTGGTCGTCGGAGTATTCGCAGTCGGTAAGCCCGCGGCCGTTGCTGCGCATCAACTGGCAGCCGTGCCCACCGACGCCCACGCCCACATCCACGCCGACGCCGACGTTCACGCCGACGAATACGCCCACACCCACGTTCACGCCCACGCCAACGCTCACGCCGACGAATACGCCTACGCCCACCAACACGCCCACGGCGACCAACACGCCCACGGCGACCAACACCCCCACGGCGACGCCGAGCACGGGGCGCATCTACGGCACGGTGTGGGATGACGTTACTCCCGACGGCGTGCAGACGCCAGGCGAGCCACCGCTGAGCGGCATCCAGGTGCGCCTGTCGGATTTGGCGGATCACGTGCTGCGTACCACTTATAGCAACGGCCTCGGGACCTACGACTTCCCCGACCTGACGCCGGGGTGGTATCGCGTGTCGGTGGTGATTCCGGCCGGTTATTACGCGACCACCGAACCATCGTGGGACGTCCAGGTGCTGGCGGGCTGGACGATACCGATATCCTTCGGTCTGTCGCCGATGGCCACGCGCACGCCGACGCCCACGCCGCGGGCGCCCAAACGCCTGGTGCTGCCGGTTGTCATGAAAAATGTGCGGAAGTAGCAGGCACGTTCCTTGCACATGTCGTAGGGGCAGGTCTCAGTCCTGCCCCTACGAGACTTGCCCCGCGTGGTTGACAATTTGTGCAAAATGGGCCAAACTGGGCCGACGAGCGCAATCTGATGTGTGAGAGAAAGGCGCACATGCTGAAATCCTGGCTTGCCAAGGGCGGGATTCTCGCATCCATCGCCCTGATTCTGATACTCGCGGCGGTATTCGCGACGCCTGCCCGCGCCGTGCCGCCTCCACCGTCCACATTCTACGGCACGGTGAAGGTGGACGGGGCCAACGTGCCCGACGGCACGCTCATCACCGCCTGGATTGATGGCGTGCAGTACGGCCAGGGCAACACGTACACCTACGCCGGCGAGTCGTGGTACGGGCTGCTGGACGTGCGGGGCGACGATCCGATTGAGCCGGGCAAAGATGGCGGCCAGGAAGGCGATATCATCGTGTTCCGCATCGGCGCGCTGGAAGCGGAGCAGACGGGCGTGTGGCATTCGGGGGTAACGGCGCTGCTCAACCTGACGGCCACCAGCGGCCCAACGCCGACGCCCACCCCAACGCCCACGTCCACCTTCACGCCGACGCCAACGATCACGCCCACGCCCACCAATACCCCAACGCCCACGGTTACGCCCACGCCCTCAACCGGCGAGATTCGGGGCCTGGTGTGGCACGACCTGAACCGCAACCTGACGCCCGATCCCGGCGAGCCCCCGCTAGCCGACGCAATCATCACCGTGAAGAATATGAGCCAGCAGGTTGTGGGCACGCAGGTTACGACCGATACTGGCACGTTCCGGTTCCCCGACTTGACGCCCGGGTACTACTTCGTTACGGAGACCGACCCGCCGGGCTATCGCTCGGTCTCCAGCAACAATGTCGTGGTTCCGGTAACGGCGGGGAGCATCGCGACCGTGCGGTTCGCCGATGAATCCATATTTACCCCCACGCCGTCGCCGTCACCCACACCCACGGCGACGCGCACGCCGACGATCACCCGCACGCCCACCATCACGCCGACCCCCACCAACACGGGGACGGCCACGAAGACTCCGACGCCGACGGCCACGCGCGTTCTGGATTTAGGCAGCGCCGTGGCGGTTACCTGCAACTCGTATGTGGTCGGCGACACGCGCGGCAAGCCCAGCAATGTCTCTGCCTACTCGTGCAACCTCGCCTGGGCCGAGACCGGGCCGGAGCAGGTGTACGTCATCACGGTTACGGCGAAGACCACCTTGAGCGCATGGGTTTCGGCGTTGGAGCCTGGGGCCGACCTGGACGTGTTCCTGCTGTCCGCGCCGTATCCGGACGCCTGCGTCGCCTACGGCAACTGGCTGGCCAGTTACTCCGCCGACCCCGGCACGTACTACATCGTCGTGGACGGGTACATGGGTTCCGTCAGTTCGTATCGGCTGGACTTTACCTGCGAAGGGACGCGGTTCAAGGTTCGCATACCGGTGCTGTTCAAGGGCATGTGAACCTTGCCCTGCATGAACAAACTGTCATTGCGCCGCGCGGATTCGTTCATCCTCTTTTCATCCAGCGTTTGTATAATGGAGTGGGAGAAAGCCTCGGTTGCGCCTGCGCGCCGGCCGAATTGACACGGCCTCTGGGGCCGTGATACAATCCTGCCCGCGCCGCTGGCGGCGCAAACCGCGGGGGCCAAATCGGCGCCCATCGGGAGGTTGTCGGTGAGGTTGCTTGTGCGAGCCGTCGCTATAGCCGCAGGAATTGTGGCGCTCACGTTGCTCTTCGCGTCGGTGGCGCTGGCTCAGGAATGGCCCTGGGCGCAGATCAACGCCGACGGATTCGGCACAACCCAGAATACCGAAGTGTCCTCGCTTGCGGCGCACGGCGGCGCGCTGTACGCGGGGGCGGCCAACGCCGCGGGCGCCGAGATATGGCGCTACAGCGGTGGGGTGTGGTCGGCGGTCGCCACGGGCGGCTGGGGCGCAGGCGGCGCGCTGCCTGTCCCGTGGGCCATGGCGTCCTATGCGGGCAGCCTCTTCGTCGGCACCAACCAGGCGCAGGTTTGGGCCTACGACGGGGTTACGTGGGGCCTTTCGGGCACCCTGGGCGGGGCCACGGTCAGCGTTACCAGCATGGCTGTTTACGGCGGCAACCTGTACGCCGGCACATGGAACGTCGCGACCGGCGCCGATGTCTGGCGCTTCAACGGCACCGTCTGGACGCCGGTCATGACGGGCGGGTTCGTGGGCCAGGGAAGCCCCATAACGACGACCATCATCTCCGCTCTGCACGTCCACAACGGCTTGCTGTATGCAGGCACCGGCGACGGCGCTGGCGCGGCCCAACTGTGGGCCTACGACGGCACGACGTGGACGCGGGTGGATGGCGGCGCGTTCTCGGGCCGGGTGCGCGTCAACGACCTGTGCGCCTACTCGGGCAGCCTAGTCATCGCCGTGGATCATCAGATATGGCTGCTGGATGCCATGGGCCTGCGCCTGCTCCGCCAGATGGATGGGGCGCTGGCGATCTTGGAAGTGGAGCCATTGGGCGATTTGCTCCTCGCGGCGGTGAACTACTCCTCGCAAGGCCCGGTGGTGTGGGCCTACAATGGGGGGCAGTGGTGGCAGACGAGCGCCCCTGGCTTCGGCGACGCCGACAATATCGCCGCCAATTCCATGCTCTCCGATGGCGGAAACATCTACGTGGGGACGCTCAACCCGCTGGACGGCGGCGAGGTCTGGAGCCAGGCGCTGGTGCTGGATGTGGCCAAGACCGACTGGCACGACCCGCTGTGCATAGGCTGGCGGCAACGGTACACGATTCAGGTTCAGAACATGCAGAACTACACGCTGACAGGGGTTGTGGTAACCGATACGCTCCCTGCGCAGACGCTGTTCCTGCCGGGCGATTCCACGCCCGGAGCAATACAGGTGGCGCCTGGCGTTGTGCAATGGAATGTGGGGACACTGGCGGCGCTGGAGACGCGGACGCTCCATCTGGAAATTCACACCTTCAGCAACATTCGGCCCAACACGATAATCACCAACACGGTCTGGGCCACGGCGCAAGAGGGCGTCAGCGACTGGGGCGTGGCCGAGACGCTCATGATCCTGTGCGCGACCCCTACGGCCACGCGCACACCCACCGCGACGGCCACCTCCACGCCGACGCGCACGCCCACGCCTACGCCGACCCACACGGGCACGCCCACGCTCACGCCCACGGCTACGCCGACGGCGACACCCAGCGGCACGCCGACGCTCACCGCGACCGCCACGCCCACCGAGACGCCCGCGCCCACCGCAACTCCCACGCTCACGCCGACCGAGACGCCCACGCCGACGCCCACGCGGTACGCGGCCAGCGTTTCGGGGCTGGTGTGGTACGACGCCAACCTGGACGGCGTGTTTGACGTGGGCGAGGTGCCGCTTCCGGACGCGTACATCCGCATCGTAGACTTGCAGGGCAACCTCGTGCACGAGTACGGCCCGACGGGATCCGACGGCCGATATGTCTTCCGCGAAGTCCTGCCGGGCGACTACATCGTGCAGCGGACGAACCCCCCGGGGTATTTCTCCACGACGCCGGATGAGGTGCCCATTACCCTCGTGCCGCGCGGCCTTGCCATCGTGGACTTCGGCGCCGCCCAACTGTGGCGGTTGTACGTTCCGTTCACCTATATCGTCAAGGCTCAGAAACTGGCCGAGTGGCCGTAGAAGCGGGACCGCGAAGGCGACTGCGTGGTCTGGGCGCCGCTCGTGGCTGCTGAGGCTCCGCATCTCCGCATCTCCGCTCGCTTCCTGCGCAATGGATTTGCGGAAAACTGTTGTCACAGGAGATCGGTTGGTGGAACGACAAGTGAAGGTAGGAGTTCTGGGCGCCGGATACTGGGGCCCCAAACTCATTCGCAACTTCCACGAGATACCCAGCGCGGATATGGTCATGGTGTGCGACCTGCGCCAGGAACGCCTGGCTCACATCCGCGAACTGTATCCGGCGGTGCGCGTAACCACGGACTACCAGGAACTGCTGCGTTCGGACGTGGAGGCAGTCGCCATCGCCACGCCCATCCCGACGCATCACCGCCTGGCCAGGGAGGCGCTCCTGGCCGGTAAGCACGTCCTGGTTGAGAAGCCTCTCACCGCCAACAGCGAGGAGGCCGAGGACCTGGTGAACCTGGCCGAGAGGCGGGGCCTGTCCCTCATGGTGGGGCACACGTTTGAGTACAACCCCGCGGTGGAGTACCTGCGCCGCATCATCGCTGCCGGGGAACTGGGCCGCATCTACTACATCAACGCGACGCGGGTGAATCTCGGCATTTTCCAGCCGGATATCAACGTGGTGTGGGACCTGGCTCCCCACGACGTGTCCATCCTGCTGTTCATCCTTGGGATGCTGCCGGTGAACGTCAGCGCGCGCGGCGCGGCCTACGTGCGGCCCAAGATTCACGATGTGGCCTACCTGACGCTGCACTTCCCCAACGAGATCATGGCCGACATTCGGGTCTCATGGCTGGACCCGTGCAAGATTCGCCGCATCACCGTCGTGGGCAGCAAGAAGATGGTGGTGTACGACGACGTGGAACCCACCGAGAAGATCAAGATTTACGACAAAGGCGTGGACGTCCCGCCGTACAGCGACACGCTGGAGGAGTTTCACCTTTCCTACCGCTACGGCGACATCACCACGCCCGCCATCCCCAACGTGGAGCCGCTGCGCGTGGAGTGCGAGCACTTCCTGCACTGCGTCCGCACGGGCGAGCGCCCTCGGAGCGACGGCCGCGACGGGCTTGAGGTGGTGCGCATCCTGGAGGCGGCCACGCGGTCTCTGCTCAACGGCGGCATGAGAGAGCGGGTGCGGTTGTGAGCGGCGCCAGGATTCTGTCGGCGTTGGTGCAACTGGGCGCGCCGCAGGAGATTGACGAGGGCGTGCTCCTGGGCTACCCCACAGGCCGCGACATCCCCGACCGCCGCCTGGTGGTGGGGCCTGGCGCGCGGCTGCGCGCGGGCACCGTGCTGTACGAAGGCTCGGTCATCGGCGCCGACTTCCAGACGGGCCACAACGTCGTCGTGCGCGAGGAGAACCGCATCGGCGACCATGTGTCCATCTGGAGCAACTCGGTGGTGGATTACGGCTGCGTCATCGGGCATCGGGTGAAAATCCACACGGGCGTGTACGTGGCCCAGTTTACGGTGATAGAAGACGACGTCTTTCTAGCGCCGGGCGTCATCATCACCAACGACATCCATCCGGGCTGCCCCGAGTCCAAGCGGTGCATGAAAGGCCCCACGATACGGCGCGGGGCGCAGGTGGGCGGGAATGTAACGATCCTACCGTACGTGGAGATCGGCGGGTTTGCCCTCATCGGCGCGGGCAGCGTGGTTACGAAGGATATTCCGGCGCGTTCCGTGGCCTATGGCAACCCGGCGCGGGTCGTGTGCCGCATAGACGACCTGACGTGCGAGACGGGGCTGACGGACAAACCCTACCGGTAGGCGGCTTCCATGGGCTTTCGCGGAAGCCTGGGGCGCACCCCAGGCTTTGTTTTTGATAGCGGTCGCTCCCCTTGCCCTTGCCTTCGCACTTATCAAGTGCGGCGTGTGGCATGGAATTTGCATGCCTATTGGTGCCTGCAAGCACCATCGGTTCCTGCGAAAGCCGATGGCCTGACGTAAAGGGGAGGATCTATCATGAGACGCCGAAAGGATGACGGCTGGATTGATCTGAAAGCCGAAAAGCGGAACACCTGGCTGCGAATCCTGCTCATCGCGGCCATCGTGCTCTTGTTCGGCGCGGCGCTGTTCCTGGCGCTCAAGGGGGCGCTGGCCCCTAGCCGGCAGCAGCAACCGGCGACCGGCGAGACGGTGGTGCCCCACGTGGTGCGGCAGGAGTCGCGCCTGACCCTGAATCTGTCGCCCAACGAGTCCATGCGCATCGGAACCTCTACCCTGCGCATGGAGGCCATCCTGACCGACCTGAACGGTAACCCGCTGGGCGGGCGCAAGATCGCCTTCACGTACAACGACGAGTGGAACTATGCCTACTACGCGCGCACCGACGCGCAAGGCCGCGCCGTGTACGACATGCCCATCGTCAACGACCTCCTGCGCAGCGGGTTCTGCGGCTCCGGCGGGTTCCGCAACACGGCTACCGGCTACCAGGCGGTGGCCTACTTCCAGGGCGATGCCCAGTACACGGGCAGCCGCGCCACGGGCATGTTCATGGTCGGGGGCGGTGCCGACGCCATCCCCACGCGGATGGAGATCGTCTCGCTGCCCAGCCAGGTGTCGCGGGGCGATTCGGTTACCGTGCGCGCCCGCCTGCTGGATACCCAGGGAAGGCCCCTGCCCGCCGGCCGCACTATCTACTTCTCGGGCTTCTACGATCAGAAGAGCGCCTCCACCGACGCCGACGGCTACGCGCAGGTGACGCTGAGCGCCTCGGGCGCGGAGCATGGCAACAACACGGTTACCGCCGTGTTCACGGGCGACGTGGCGCAATTCGCCGGCGCCAAGTACGACGGATCGGCGGCCAACCGCGTGGTGTGGGTGGCGTCGCCGCCGCGCGACGTTCCCAAGCCGCCCGCCATCGTGTACTGGATGTACGACTGGCGCAACGTGAACCCCAACGACATGCCCGAATACGGGCCGTTCGGCTCCATGCACATGGTGCCCTGGGACGCCATTGACGGCGACTTCAGCGGCCTGCGCGCGTACCTGGACAAGGCGGCGCAGATGAAGATCACCCTCCCCGACGGGCAGCAGATTTCCAAGCCGGTGATCCTGCACGTGTATTTCTACGGCGCTCAACTGGACGGAACGGTGATTGATTTCACGCCCGAACGGGTGAAAAGACTCATCGGCGGGAGTTACATCCTGCAGCCGGCGGGGTGCGACAAGGCTCAGGTGGCTCCTAAGTATGACAACCCCGTCTGGCAGGAGGAGTACCGGAAACTGATCTACGCCCTCGGGCAGGAGTTCGGGAACGACCCGCGCCTGGCCGGCGTGGTCATCGGCATCGGCTTTGACGGCGAGGCGGTGGCCACCAAGAACATGGGTGGGTGCAACTACGAGGGGGAGTTGCTCAAGCAGGTTACGCAGGATGAGTTTGAGAGACTGCTCCTGGATGCCGAGAAGTGGCACCGCGAGGCGTTCCCCAATAAGCCCATCTACCTGGCGGGCCTGCCCTACAACGTGGACTTTGGCGCGACGCTGAACCCGCCCGTGGGCCTGAAAACCAACATCTGGCATCCCAACGGTGGGGCGCTCACCTACAAGAGCAACGCCGAGCGCACGGGCGAGTCCGTCATCTGGCTGCGCAGGCCCCTGTTGCCCCGCGCGGGCGAGACGGCGGGCGGCATGCACATCATGCCTGGGCCGGCGGGCGCGTACTGGATGTTCCTGGCGGCCATGTCGCACAAGTTGGACTTCATGGACATCCACTCGGACGTGCTTGGCGTATTCGCCGCTGTCCCTGGCTTCTCCAACTTCGTGAATACGCATCTGGGCAAGAACGTGGAGACGACGCCGAGCGTTTGGATTGCCCTACGTGAGGCGCAGGACACGACCCGCAAGGAGGCCACCGGCTGCTGGACGTCGGGCCTCTACGGCGACTACATGTTCTACCTGTATCGGTTGGAGGCCGCGCCCCAGAGCCGCACCGTCGCCATCAAGAACACCGATCTGCCGTCGCCTGCGCGCAACCAGCACTTCACCAACCCGCGCACGGAGGACATGCTGCGCCAGACCTCGCCGTCCTACACGGCCCGACGCACCGACCAGGCCAGCGGCAACAACTACATGACGTTTGACATAGACAACGGCTGGCCGTTCGCCAATCTGCCTCCACAGGGCGGCCTGACCTACAAGATTTCCCTCGTGTACCTGGACAAGGGCACGGACAAACTATCGCTGCAATATCCCGATGCCCAGGGCGGCGTCAAGACGCTGGAAATCCAGAAGCGGGGCACCAACATGTGGGTGCAGAAAGACTGGATCATCACCGACGCCTACTTCAACGATCAGTTGGCGGGGATGGCCGACCTGCGCATCTGGAACAACGGCGACGGCGACGAGACCATCCACTTCCTGGATGTGGCCGGCTCGTGGACGGGGTTCGCGCCTACGCCCACGCCCTGGCCCACCCGCACGCCCACGGCGCAGCCCACCGCCACGCCGCCGGGGGCTCCGCAGCCTCCGCCGCCCACGCCGACGCTGGCGCCCAACCAGGCGGTAAAAATTTTGCAGGAAGGTGTGAATGGATACCTCGGAACCGAGGACACGCTTATTGACGCCTGGGATGAGAACAAGACGAACGGCACGGCCAACCGAATCGCCGTGCGCCAGGGCGATGTGCGTGCTTCGCTGATCACGTTCCACGCCATAGACCTGCCGCAAGGGGCGCGCCTGGAGTCGGCTTCGCTGGAACTGTACGTGGAGAACCGCAGCAACCCCAACCCGATGACCGTAACGCTGTACAAGGTGAACAAGGAGTGGAGCGACGACGCCGCGACCTGGCTTCGCGCGACGAATCAGCTGGCCTGGGCCGCGCCGGGCGCCAACGGCATCCCCGACGACCGCACCGGCACTCCGCTGGATTCCCGCACCGTGAGCGACGCCGGCGCGTGGTACACCTTCAACGTTACCGAGGCGGTACAGGAGTGGCTCCAGAATCCGTCGACCAACAGGGGATTCGTGCTGAAGGGGGCAGGGAGCGTGTCGGTGGAGTACCAGTTTGCGTCGGCCAACCACGCGGTGCCGGATGTGCGCCCGCGCCTGGTGCTGAAGTACACGTTGCCCACGCCCACGCCGACGCCGACCGCCACCGCGACGCCGACGGCCACGCCCACCTTCACGCCATCGCCGACGCGGACGGCGACGGCCACGTTCACGCCTGCGCCAACCGACACGCCGACGGCCACGCCCACGGCAACGCCCACCGCAACGCGGACGCCCACGGCGACACCGACGCTCACGCCCACGGAGACCCCGACGGCGACGGCCACCCATACGGCCACGCCCGCGCCGACGGCGACAGAGACGCCTACGGCCACGCCCGCGCCGACGGCGACAGAGACACCCACGCCCACGCCAACGCCCACGGCGACGCCTACTGCCACGTGGACGCCGACACCGACCGACACGCCTACGCCCACCGCGACGTGGACGCCCACGGCTACGAATACGCCCACGGCCACGCCGACGCATACGCCGATGCCCACCGCGACGCCGACCGTGCCGCCGACGGCCACGCCCACCGCGACGTGGACGCCTACGGCCACATTCACGCCTGCGCCGACCGACACGCCCGCGCCCGACCATACGCCTTCGGCCACGCCGACGGCGACGCGGACGCCCACGCCCGTGCCCGAGATGACGCAGACACCGGTGGCGCGCCCGACATCCGAGCCGACCGAGACGCCCACGCCGCTGCCGACGGCCACGAGCACCAAACTGCCGCCGTGGTGGCCCACCTATACGCCGACGCCGACCGCCAGCGCGACCGGCACGCCGACGCCCACGCCTACCCATACGCCGACCCGCACGCCCACGGCGACGGCAACCAGCACGCCCACGCCGCTGCCCTGGTACACGCCGCCCTGGGTGCCGACGCCGACGCCCACGCCGACGGCGACGCCGACCGTGCCGCCGACGGCCACGCCCACCGCGACGTGGACGCCTACGGCCACGTTCACGCCCGCGCCTTCGGCCACGCCGACGGCGACGCCGTCAGGGCTGCCTTCGGCCACGCCAACCCGCACGCCGACGGGGTATCCCACAGCCGCGCCCACGCAGACGCCGCAGACCCCGTCGCCCTCGCCGATGCCCACATGGACGGCCACGCCGCTGCCCACGGTGCCCGGCGCGACGGCGACTCCGTCGGCCACGCCGTGGCCCACGATGCCGGTCTGGACGCCGACGCCCGCGCCCACCGTCTCGCCATGGCCTTCGGCGACGCCGCTGCCCAGCCCGACGGCATGGCCCACGTCGCCCGTGCCCAGCCCAAGCCCGACGCCGTGGCCCACATCGGCGCCGCTGCCCACGGCCACGCCGCTCCCGACGGCGACGCCGCTGCCCTTGGGGCGCTACACGGTGCAGCCCGGCGATACGCTCTACTCCATCGCGCTGCGCTACGGGACGACGGTGGATGTGCTGGTGGCGCTGAACGGGCTGGCCGATCCATCCTTCATCTACGTGGGCCAGGTGCTGGTGGTGCCGGAAGGCCAGCCGCAGCCGCCCGCGGAAACCCAGGTCTATATCGTGCAGCGGGGCGACACGCTGTTCTCCATCGCGTGGCGCTATGGGACGACCGTTGCGGAACTGGCGCGGCTCAACCGCATCGCCAACCCCTGGTTCATCTACGTGGGCCAGAGCCTGCTCATCCCTGCGGGCGATGAGACCGAGAGTCGCATCTACGTGGTGCAGGCCGGCGACACGCTCACGTCCATCGCCCTGCGGCACGGCACGACGGTGCAGACGCTCATGCTGCTGAACCGCATCACCAACCCGTGGTGGATTTACCCCGGCCAGAGGCTACTGCTGCCACAGGCGCAGCCCCGGCCCGGGCGCGTCTACACGGTGCTCCCCGGCGACACGCTCTACTCCATTGCGTGGCGGCACGGGACTACGGTGGAGGCCCTGGCGGCTGCCAATGGCATCACCGCCCCATGGGTGATCTACGTCGGACAACTACTGGTCCTCCCCTAGGAGGCGCGTTGAGGGGAAGGGGCTACGGCTCCGGAACAACGCGCAAAAACAGGAGGGGTTGCTGAGCAGGCAGCGACCCCTCCGCACTTTTCCCAGCCGCGTTGTTTCGTGCGGGTCTGCGGATCTGTCGGGCGCGCGGACGCGGCTCGCTTCCCCCTAGTGCCCCATTTCGGCCAGGGTGTCCAGCACGAAGCGGTCCACGGCGTCCTCCACCAGGTCCACGGACGTCGCGAACGGCTGAATCCCCGCGCGCCGGAGGACGCTGCGCGTGTCGTCGTCCATGCTTCGGGCCAGCGCCACCTGGCAGTCGCGCAGCACGCCCATGGCGCGGTCCAGGTCTCCGGCGTGGCCGATGGGCGGGGCCTCGCGCAGTTCGCTGTGGACGATGTCGCTCTCGTGCACGGTGAGGACGGCGTAGTAGGCGGCGCCGGCGAAGGTCTCGCGGACGGTGAGGCCGTCGTCGGTGGCGACTGCGACCTTGGCGTTGACGCGGGCGTGATGGTGCTGGTGAGCGGGTGTGCTGTCAAGGGACATGGCGCGCTCCTCCGTGGTATCCGTGATGGTCTACCGTATGCGGCGGGGGCCGATTTGTCAAATTGGCCGTCGCGCGGGCTGGCGGCATCCACGAATAACGCGAATCCACGCGAAGGGTGTTGGGCCTGGCGTCCAGGCGCCGGGCTGAAGGTAGGGGCGACCCGCCCAGCCCCGAAGGGGCTTTGTTCCGTCAGCGCGGGGGTTCAGCCCCGCGCGGCCCGCCCCCGCGCCCTACCGCCCCGCCTTCGCGCGCACCTCTGCCAGATACGCGGCGTGCTTCTCCGCGTCGGGATGGCCGATGGCCCGCTCGTAGTCCACGCACACCTGCATCAACTCCGCGGCGCGGGCGTAGTCGCCCAGTTTCTCGTAGGCCAGGCCCATGTTCCAGCACGCGTTGCCTTCCCCGCGCCGGTCCCCGATCTCGCGGTCGATCTCCAGGGCTTGCTCGTAGAACCCGATGGCGCGGCGGGGGTCCCCCAGGGCTTGTTAGGCCGCGCCCAGGTTGCCGAGGGCGTTGCCTTCCCCGCGGCGGTCCCCGATCTCGCGGTCTATCTCCAGGGCCTGCTCGTAGAACCCGATGGCGCGGCGGGGGTCCCCCAGGGCGGCTTAGGCCGGCCCCAGGTTGCCGAGGTCCGCCCCTTCCCCGCGGCGGTCCCCGATCTCGCGGGCGATCTCCAGGGCCTGCTCGTAGAACGCGATGGCGCGGCGGGGGTCCCCCAGGGCGGCGTAGGCCAGCCCCAGGTTGCCGAGGGCGTTGCCTTCCCCGCGGCGGTCCCCGATCTCGCGGTGGATTTGCAGCGTCTGCTTGT
>JACIWU010000037.1 GCA_014360805.1 Chloroflexota bacterium | reverse complement strand
CCGAGGCTAAAGCCGTCGGGCTGACAGGGCCAAGCCCTGCGGGCTGACTGTAGGGGCAACGCATGCGTTGCCCCTACCCGATACGCGCGGGGGTTCAGCCCCACGCGCACGCCACTTTCGCGCCCTTTCGCGTCCTTCGCGATCCAGACGTCCCACGTACAGCACCCCTCACCCTGGCCCTCTCCCGGCGGGGGAGGGAACGACGGCCCGCCCGCGCACGCCACCCCTTCTCGCCCCGCCTGCGGGGAGAGAAGGGGCCAGGGGGATGTGAGGGGTAAGCCCCCGCGCGCCCGCATTCCGCCCGAGGCTAAAGCCGTCGGGCTGACAGGGCCAAGCCCTGCGGGCTGACTGTAGGGGCAACGCATGCGTTGCCCCTACCCGATACGCGCGGGGGTTCACCCCCGCGGCCCCGCGCGCACACGCAGCCGCGCCTTTCGCGCCCTTCGCGATCCAAACGCCCCCTCCGCAGCCCCAGGCCCGCGCCGCCCTTGACGTCCGCCCCGAGGCGTGCTAGAATGACCGTATCCTGAACCCGAGAGAGGGCTTGTCATGGATGTGAGCCGCTATGAGGTTCCCCCAGAGCAACTCCGACGCTCATGCATCCCCGCGTTGGAAGCGGCCGGCTTTTCCTCCACCACCGAACTGGAGCGCCTGGACGCGATCATCGGCCAGGGCCGGGCTACCCACGCCATTGAGTTCGGCATAGACATCCCGTCCTACGGGTACCACATCTTCGCCATGGGGCCCGCGGGCGCCGGCAAGATGACCACCGTGCAACGGTTTCTGGAGCAGCGGGCCGGCGCAAGGCCCACGCCCCCGGACTGGTGTTATGTCAACAACTTCGCCAACCCCGACCGCCCCGAGGCCATAGAACTGCCCCCTGGCAAGGCCATGGTCTTCCGCAAACAGATGGAAGATCTCGTCCAGCGCATCCAGGAAAGCATCGCCCGCTCCTTCTCCGGCGAGCAGTACGAGGAGCACCGGTCACAACTCATCCGCGAGATAGAAAACCGCAAACGCAAGGCGCTGGAAGAAATCAACGAGTATGCCAACTCACAGGGGTTTGCGCTCGTCGCCACGCCATCCGGCCTGATGGTGGGCGTGTACGAGAACGGCAAAGTCCTCAGCCAGGAAGAGTACCAGGCCCTGCCCGAGGAGCGCCGCCGCGCACTGGAGGCCGCCCAACCCGCCGTCCAGGCCGAGATGGAGCGGCGCTTCCGCAAGGTGCGCGCCCTGGACGACGAAGCGCGCACGCGCCTGCAGAACCTGGACAAGGAGATCGCCGACTTCGCCATCCGCCACCTGTTTGAGCCGCTCAAGCAGGAGTACGCGGCCATCCACGACGCGCAGGTGTTCCTGGACGGCGTGTACCGCGACGTGCTTGAGAACCTGGCCCTGTTCCGTGCCCTGGCCCAGCCCCCAGAGGCGGGCAGAGAGGAAGGAGGTGCCCCCCAGCCCCCCACGCGACCGCCCCAGTCGCCCTACGACCGCTATCGGGTCAACGTGTTGGTGGACAACAGCCAAACCAAAGGCGCGCCCGTCATCGTAGAGAGCAACCCCACATGCCGCACCCTTGTGGGCCGCATAGAGTATCGGGCCGAATTCGGCACGCTGGTTACCGACTTCAGCATGATCAAGGCGGGCGCCCTCCACCGTGCCAACGGCGGCTACCTGGTCGTGGAGGCCCGCAAGTTGCTCCAGGATCCCTTCGCCTGGGACTGCCTGAAGCGCGCCCTCCGCGACCGCAAGATCTCTATCCACGAGATCGCCCAGCAGTTCGCGCTTCTCAGCACGACATCGCTGGAGCCAGAACCTATCCCACTGGACGTGAAGGTTGTCCTGACCGGCGAGCCGCACATCTACTACATGCTATTTGACCTGGACCCCGAGTTCGCGAAACTGTTCAAGGTGAAGGCCGACTTCGCCGAGGAGATGGATTGGGCCGACGACAGCGTCCTGAACTACGCACGGTTCATCGCCACGCGCTGCGCCGACGAGGGCCTGCCCCACTTCACGCGGGACGCCGTGGCGAAGGTGGTGGAGTATGGCGCGCGGCTCGTGGAAGACCAGCACAAACTCAGCACGCGGTTCGCCTTCATCGCGGATGTGGTGTCGGAGGCGGCCTATTGGGCGCGGCTTCGCGGCCACGACCTGGTGCAGGCCGAGGATGTCCAGCGCGCCCTGGACGAGAAACGCTACCGCTCAAGCCAGGTGGAGGAGCGCATCCGCGAGGCCATCCTGGCCGACACCATCCTCATCACCACCGACGGGGCCAAGGTGGGGCAGGTCAACGGCCTGTCGGTGTTGTTCCTCGGCGACTATGCCTTCGGGCGCCCCACCCGCATCTCATGCCAGACCATGCTGGGCCGCGAAGGCGTCATGAACATTGACCGCGAGTCCAAACTCAGCGGCAACATCCACGACAAGGGCCTGCTGATTTTGGAGCGCTACGTCGCGGCGAAGTACGCTCAAGATCGCCCGCTCAGCCTGGCGGCCAGCATCTGCTTTGAGCAGACCTATACCGAGGTGGAAGGCGACAGCGCGTCGGCGGCAGAACTGTACGTGCTGATCTCCGCCGTAACGGGAATCCCCATCAAGCAGGGCATCGCCGTAACCGGCTCGGTGAACCAGTACGGCGAGATTCAGCCCATCGGCGCGGTCAACGAAAAGATAGAGGGCTTCTTTGACGTGTGCAAGGCACGCGGGCTGACCGGCGAGCAGGGCGTCATCATCCCCAGCCGCAACGTGCGCCATCTCATGCTGCGCGAGGACGTAATCCAGGCCGTGCGGGAGGGCAAGTTCCACATCTGGGCCGTGAGCACCGTGGACGAGGGCATCGCCATCCTGACCGGTGTGGAGGCGGGCGAGCGCGACGAGAAGGGCGAGTACCCGCCCGATTCGGTCAACGGCCGATTCCTGGCCAAGATGGAGGAGAACGAGCGGCTCATGCGCCGCCGATGGCCCGTGGAGGCCAAGGCGCTCAACTGGTTCCAGCGCATGTTCAACCGCGAGAAGACGCCCGCGAAGGCCGAGCAGAAGAAGCCGCCAGAGGGTGAGAAAACCGAATAGACGGCGTGCTCAGTGCCCGCAGGTGGCGCAGGAGTGCGAGCCGCAAGTGGCGCAGGACGACCCCGTGCCCGCGACCGTGCGGGTTTCGCCGCCGCTCCCCTTGGACAGCGCGGCGAAGACAGACAGGCCGCGACGGGCCTCTGTGCTCCCGCACTTGGGGCACGCAATCGGGGCGTCGGCCTGGCTCATCGGACGCAACGCCTCAAATTTCGTCATGCATACGGGGCAAACATATTCGTAAACAGGCATCGTGCTCTTCCTGATTTCGCATAGATGGACACGCCATAATTGTACGCGACTGGCGAGGAAGGTCAAATCGGCTCTGAGCAGAGAGGCCGCAAAGAATCTCGCGCTCCCAGCGTTCCCAATTCGCGTAGATTCGCGCTATTCGCGGTTATAACCTTACCAATTTGCGTTTCCTGATTCGTGTTATTCGCGGTTACAACCTTACATGGGAGGTGGGCCTTGAAAGAACTGACCGATCGCGCATTGAACCTGGCCAAAGTCAAGGGCGCAACCTATGCCGACATGCGCATCGTGCGCCGCGCCAGCCGCTCCATCACCGTGAAGAATGGCGAGGTGGCGTCGCTGGAGAGTTACACGACCGAAGGCTTCGGCGTGCGTGTGGTAGTGGACGGCGCGTGGGGGTTCGCATCCAGCGCGCGGCTGGAGCCGCGGGAGGTGGATCGGGTTACCGCCCTGGCCGTGGAAATCGCCAGGGCCAGCGCGCTGTTCAAACTGGAGCCAGTGAACCTGGGCGAGCCGGTGGCGCACGTGGGCACGTACCGCACGCCCGTCAAGGTTGACCCGTTCTCGGTGCCGCTGGAGAAGACGCTGGATCTTCTGCTGGCTGCCGATTCCGCCATGCGCGCCGTCAAAGGCATCGTCGTGGCCGAGTCGTCGGCGGCGTTCATCCGCGAGGAAAAAACCTTCGCCAACACCGAGGGGGCGTACATTGAGCAGGAAATCGTGGAGACGGGCGGCGGGTTGCAGGCCCTGGCCGTGGGCAACGACGACGTGCAGCAGCGTTCGTACCCCAACTCCTTCGGCAGGCACCAGGGCACGGCAGGCTACGAACTGCTGGAGGCGATAGACATGGTGGGCAATGCCCCGCGCGTGGCCGAAGAAGCGGTCATGCTCCTGACGGCGCCCGTCTGCCCCAGCGGCGTTACAACCATCATCCTGGACGCGACACAACTTGCCCTCCAGGTGCACGAATCGTGCGGCCACCCCATTGAACTGGACCGCGTCATGGGCATGGAGGCCGCCTACGCGGGCACCAGTTTCCTGACCCTGGACAAACTGGGCACGTTCCGCTACGGCTCTCCCATCGTCAACATCACCGCCGACGCGACCATCCCCGGCGGCCTGGGCACCTTCGGCTACGACGACGAGGGCGTGGAAGCGCAGCGAACCCCCATCGTGCGCGAGGGCATCTTCGTGGGCTACCTCACGTCGCGAGAGACGGCCGCACGCCTGGGCCAGCGCAGCAACGGCACCATGCGCGCCGACGGCTGGAACCGCATCCCCATCATCCGCATGACCAACATCAACCTGGAACCGGGAGAGTGGGACTTTGACGACCTCATCGCCGACACCGACGACGGCATCTACATGGAGATGAACAAGAGTTGGAGCATTGACGACAAGCGGCTGAACTTCCAGTTCGGCACCGAGGTCGCCTACCAAATCAAGAACGGCAAGATGGGCCAACTGTACAAGAACGCCACATACACGGGCATCACGCCGCAGTTCTGGGCGGGTTGCGACGCCATCTGCAACCGCAATCACTGGAACGTGTGGGGCACGCCCAACTGCGGCAAGGGCCAGCCCCCCCAGGTGGCCCACGTAGGCCACGGCACCGCCCCCGCACGCTTCCGCAACGTCCAGGTTGGCGTGATGAAAGGATGACACCGACGCACTGCCGTTGGCCTTCCGCCGCGCCATGGAGCATGACGAGAGGCCCACGGCCACAGGCTGACTGAAAGGAGTTCCCATGCTCGGAGAAAAGGGATTTCGCAAACTGGCCGACCAGGTCTTGTCCAAGTCCAAGGCAGACCAGACCGAAGTTCTGCTTCAGGCCGGCGATAGCGCCCTGACGCGCTTCGCCAACTCGTACATCCACCAGAACGTGGCCGAGTCCGACGCCGTGGTGCGCCTGCGGGTGGTCATCGGGCAGCGGACCGGCGTGGCCACGACGAACGACTTGAGCGCCGACGGACTGGAGCGGGCGCTGGAAACCGCCATGCTCGTGGCCGGTCTGCAACCCGAGAACCCCAACACGCCCCCCATGCCCGCGCCCCAACCCGTGCCGCTGGCCGTAGCCTTCTCGGAGGCCACCGCCAACGCCTCGCCCGAATTGCGGGCGCGCGCCGCCGGCGTCTTCTGCACCCTGGCCCGCGAGAAGGGTCTCACCGCCGCCGGCGCCTTCCGCACGGCCATCTGGGAGATGGGCGTCGCCAACTCGCTGGGCCACTTCGTGCACAGCGCGGGCACCGTGGCCGACGTCAACTCCGTCATCATGAGCGACGACAGTTCGGGCTACAGCGAGGCCGCCGCCGTGGACGTGCGCCATCTGGACGTGGAGGCCCTGGCCGCCGAGGCGGTGGACAAGGCGCTGCGAAGCCGCAACCCTCGGCCGCTGCCCGCCGGCGAGTATCCGGTCGTCCTGGAAGCGTATGCCACCGCCGACATCGTGAGCATCATGGGCTACCTGGCCTTCTCGGCGCTGGCGGTGCAGGAGGGCCGCTCGTTCATGGCCGGCAAGTTCGGCCAGCCCATCATGTCGCCCTCGGTCTCCATCTGGGATGATGGGCTTGACCCTTCGGGCCTGCCTCTGCCCTTTGACTTTGAGGGCGCGCCCAAGAAGCGGGTGGATTTGATCCAGGGCGGCGTGGCGGTGGGCGTCGTGCACGACTCGGCGACGGCGCTCAAGGATGGCGTCGCCAGCACCGGCCACTCGCTGCCCATGCCCAACCCCCAAGGCCCCTTCCCGCTCAACCTGTTCATGGCGCCGGGGACTGCGTCGCCGGAACAGTTGATCGCGGGCCTGGACAAGGGGCTGCTGGTTACGCGGTTCCACTACACGGTCCCCGTGCATCCGGCGAAGGCCGTCGTAACGGGCATGACCCGCGACGGTACCTTCTGGGTGGAGGGGGGCGAGATCGCCTATGCGGTCAAGAACCTGCGCTTCACCGAGAGTTACCTGGACGCCTTCAACCGCGTGGAGGGCATCGGCAGGGAGACGCGGCTGCTGGTGTCCCGCTTTGAAATCGGCGGGGTGCGCGTTCCGGCGGTGCGGTTGGCGGGCTTCCGCTTCACGGGGACGACGGAGTTTTAGGAGTGGCGGAAGCGGTTTGAGCCCGCTCGTGTTGCGTTTTGCACCCAGTTGTGTCATAATGAATTTACGGACGTTGGACATACGCCATGGCAGTCGGGAGTGAGCAGGAAAGGCATCCTCTCAACACGCCCGTATGAACTCATGTGGCAAGAACTCTGAAATCCTGATGCAACACGCCAGGAGGTGCGATCCGATGGGTAGGCGATATCGGAACCCCCCAGTTGTTGAAGCATTGTGTGAGTTTCGCTTTAAGCCCGGTCAGCCATGGGATTTGGCCATCCCAGGTCTTGTCTATGAGAAGATACGAGATAGATTTCCTAAAAGACGACAGGCGAGAATAGTTGAACTCAGTGTAACCGCTACGCCGGACGGAGTCGGGCAGCAGGTGTTGACGGCCGACCGAATGCAATTTCTGCGTGAGGATGAGAAAGCCTTAGTGCAGGTGGATCGCGACTTACTGGCCGTTAACCACCTCAAGCCATACCCGACTTGGCGGGAGTTCTTGCCTTTGATTCAGCAAGGCTTTTCTGCTTACCGCGACGTCGCACGACCAGAAGGCTTTCAGCGAATTGGGCTACGATACATCAATCGCATCGAGATACCTGGTCAGCGAGTTGATCTGGAACATTATCTAGAGTTTCGGCCCTTTGTAGGACCCAATTTGCCTCAAGACTACGGGCCCTTCATGGTGGGAATCGAGGTTCCTTACCAGAACGGCAGGGACAGGCTCAGGCTTCAAGTGGCAACTGCTGCTATTGAGAAGCCCGATGCGCTCGCGGTTATGCTTGATCTGGATTACTTCCTGGCGGAACCTGGCCAAGTGCAGCTAGACGATGTGCTTACGTGGATAGACGCGGCACACAGCCGTGTGGAGGAGGTTTTTGAAGCCTGCCTAACCGATCGGCTGCGGCAAATGTTTGAGGAGACACCTGAACAATGACTTGCTTGACCGTCCGGCCACAAAGATCTGGAGCAGCGTTCCCGCTCGGCGGGACCAAATGGCTTGCGCCTGTCAAAAGCGTTTCAGCAGTACAGTCGTCGGCACCGCGTGCCAGCACAGACAGCAGTCTCTTCTTAGCCGCCCGCGAATTCCAGCGATCAGGGACTTGGCTCGAAAGAGGGGCGTCCATTGTCCGCGACTCTGAATTGCAGGTTCAGGGGATCAGCACGTTGTATGACTTCGTACGGCGAGACGAGGTAGTCCAGTTTCTAGGCGCCTACCCTTTCCTGGCGCCTCTTCTGATAGAAGCACGCCGTAAGATCGCCGAGGTGTTTGGTCATGCCTCCAGGGTTGTGCTTGAGGTCATAACAGATCCGGAAGCGCCTGCAGATCGTGAGTTGTTCGCATTCGTGCAGGCAGATCTGCCACCTGATGAAGCCTTGCAGAAACTGAACCAACTGGACCAAGAGTGGTGGCTTGACAAGATTGATGAAGCACAGGGTAAACTCTGCATTCATGTGGAGTTCCAATGAGCTTTGATTGGTCGGAATACCTAAGACTGGCACAGGAACTCGTAGGGCAAGATGTGCGCCCGGCAGGGCAAGAGGCGCGTCTACGAGCGGCCATCAGCCGCGCCTACTACGCAGCTTTCTGCGAAGCGCGGAATTGCTTGCTCGCCGAAGGACGCCATCTGTCCACAGGACATGATGTTCACAGAGCAGTGCGTGAGGAGTTCACGAAAAGTTCTGACAAGATGCGCAGACAGATTAGCCAGAACCTGGACCGATTGCGGAATGATCGGAACAAAGCAGACTATGATGACCGTGTGCGAAGACTAGCGGACACGGCAGTCGCTGACATTGAACTGTCGCGATCGGTTCTAGAGGGGCTTGCGAGACTGAGACAGGTTGAGTGAGTGATGCCGCTCTTCGCGCATTGGGAGTAATCAGGGAGGCAGCGAGGCGCCTGCCCCTGTCATTGCGTCGGCGCTATGCCGAGATGGGGGCTGTGGGTGATGAGGGGTTTTGACAGACCAGGCAGCCTCGGCCGCCCTCCTTCACCGGCTGACGACGGAACCACCCCGCCTCCCCTGTCGTCTATCTTGTGAAGCATCACATTTCGCGCCTTGCGTTTTACGAATCACATTTCACGGAGGTTCCCATGTTCCGCACAATCGCGACGCTCATGCTCATCGCCGCCCTGCTGGCGGGGTGCAAGCCCGCAGCCCCCAGCGCCGACTACGACATCAAGGGCAACATCTCCAACGTTGAGCCTGCGGACGGCCAACTGGCCGACGTGCTGGGCCGCATCCGCATTGAGGGCGAGAAGGTTGAGGGCAACCGCTACGACAAGGCCATCGTCGCCGTGTCCAAGTCCACGCGCATCTGGGAGAAGAAGGGCGACGGCTACGTCAAGGCGTCGTGGGACGACCTCCAGTTCGGCGCACTGGTAACCGCCAGGTTCACCGGCCCCGTCATGGAGTCCTACCCCGTCCAGGCTAGCGCCTCCGAGATCGTCATCTTGGCGCGCATGCCGAGGCAGTAGCGGCCATGCCGTAAGGCAACTTGCCCACCTGCGCTGCACTTGTAGCCTTCTGGCCGCAGTGCGATGATGCCGGAGGAATCACCACCCTGGGGTGAGCGATGAAACCAAAGGTGCGACGCACTTCCGGAGGTGCGTCGCGCCTTGGTCCCCCACACAAGACGGAGCCGAATCGGGCTACACGCCCCCTTTGCCCTGCGCTGTCCCCCGTGCTATAATCCCCCCGAATCTATCCGGTGGGACAACCCGATGCCGCTTTCCCTGCAACAGGTGGAACATATCGCCGAACTGGCGAAATTGGCCCTTACCGACAAGGAGAAGGAACGCTATCGGCTCCAGTTGTCGGCCATCCTGGACTACGCCGACATGCTCCAGCGGCTGGACCTGGACGGCGTGCCCCCCATGTCCCACGCCGTGGCCCGGACCAACATCACCCGCCCGGACGAGCCGGCCCCCTCCTCCCCCCGCGATGAGATTCTGGCCAACGCGCCTGACCACAAGGACGGGCTGATCCGCGTGCGGCCTATTCTGGAGTAACGCCGTGAGCGCCCACGCCCTGACCATCCACCAGGCCAGCGAACGGTTGCGTTCGGGCGCGCTGTCCTCGGTGGAGTTGACCCAGAGCGTGCTGGAGCGCATCCACCGCCTGGACCCGCGCATTCGGGCGTACCTGCGCCTCGTGCCCGAGGCCGCGCTGGCCCAGGCCCGCGAGGCCGACGCCTGCCTGCTCCGTTGGCGGCGCGAGGGCGGCGCTCCACCCCCGCGCCTGATGGGCATCCCGCTCGCCGTCAAGGACATCCTGTGCACCCGCGGCATTCCCACCACTTGCGGGTCGCGCATCCTGGAGAACTTCGTCCCCCCATACGACGCCACCGCCGTGGAGCGGCTCAAGGCGCAGGGAGCCATCATCCTGGGCAAGACCAATACCGACGAGTTCGCCATGGGATCTTCCACCGAGAACTCGGCCTACTTCACGACGCGCAACCCGTGGGACCTGTCCCGCGTGCCGGGCGGGAGCAGCGGTGGGAGCGCGGCGGCCGTCGCAGCCGACATGGCGCTGGGGGCGCTCGGGTCCGACACGGGCGGGAGCGTGCGCCAGCCCGCCGGCCTGTGCGGCGTGGTGGGGCTGAAGCCCACCTACGGCCGTGTGCCGCGGTGGGGCTTGGTGGCCTTCGCGTCGTCGCTGGACCAGATCGGCCCCATCGCCAAGGACGTGCGCGACTGCGCCATTCTGCTCCAGGCCATCGCAGGCCACGACCCGCGCGACTCCACATCGGTGGACACGCCCGTGCCCGACTACCTGGCCGGGCTGGAGGGCGGCATTCGCGGGCTTCGCGTGGGCGTCCCGAAGGAGTACTTCGTGGAAGGGATGCAGCCCGGCGTGGCCGATGCGATGAAGGCCGCGCTGCGCACGCTGGAGGACCTCGGCGCTACCCTCATGGAAGTCTCGCTCCCGCACACCGAGTACGCCCTGCCCGCGTACTACCTCATCGCCCCCGCCGAGGCGTCGGCCAACCTGGCGCGCTACGACGGCGTGAAGTATGGCCTGTCGGTGCGCGAAACCGACGACGTGTGGGAGATGATTCGGCAGACGCGCGGGCGCGGGTTCGGCCCCGAGGTCAAGCGCCGCATCATGCTGGGCACCTACGCGCTGTCGGCAGGGTACTACGACGCCTACTACCTGCGCGCCCAGAAGGTGCGCACGCTCATCCGCCGTGACTTTGACCGCGCCTTCCAGCAGGTGGACGTGCTGGCGTGCCCCGTGTCGCCCACCGTCGCGTTCCCCATCGGCGAGCGCGTGGACGACCCCTTGCAGATGTACCTGTCGGACGTGTTCACGCTGGCGTGTTCGCTGGCAGGCGTCTGCGGCATCGCGGTCCCCTGCGGATTCGCCGACGGCCTGCCGGTGGGGTTGCAGATCATCGGCAACGTATTTGACGAACCGACGGTGTTGCGAGTAGCCTATACCTACGAGCAGGCGACCGACTGGCACACGCGGAAGCCGAACTTATTCACGCTCGCTTTTTCGTAAGGACGCACGATGTGGTAACATAGCGCCAGGAGACCTACCGGGAGATCGCACGTTCGGTCGGCGCTTCTCTCTCGGTGGCCATCGTAGGGCAAATGGGCAATTTGCCCTACGTCTAGCGGGCCCCCTGTCGCGACAGGCCGAAACGGAGATGTGTGCGTTCCATTGAAGTAGCGAGATTCAATAGACGAGGAGGTCTGAACGGCCATGAAGGTGGTGATTCCTCTGGCAGGGTTTGGCACGCGGCTGCGCCCCCACACGTACACCAAGCCCAAGCCGCTGGTCAATGTGGCCGGCAAGCCCGTGCTGGCCCATATCCTGGATTCCCTCGCCGGGCTGGATGTGGAGGAGACGATCTTCGTCGTGGGTCATCTGGGCGAGCAGATTCAGAATTACGTAGAGACCCACTACACGTTCCCCTCGCGCTACGTGGAGCAGCACGAACTCAAGGGCCAGGCTCACGCCCTCTACCTGGCGCGTGAATATCTGAGCGGCCCCATCCTCATCATCTTCGTGGACACCATCTTTGAGGCCGACCTGCAACACCTGCCCACCGACTGCGACGGCGTGCTGTACGTCAAGGAGGTGGAAGACCCGCGCAGGTTCGGCGTCGCCATCCTAGAGGAAGGCTACATCGCGCGCCTGGTGGAGAAGCCTGCCACGCCCGTGTCCAACCTGGCGGTCATCGGCGTCTATTACCTGCGCCAGGCCGAGAAACTGGTGGCCGCCATTGACGAACTCCTGGCGCGGAACATCCAGACGAAGGGAGAGTACTTCCTGGCCGATGCGCTGCAACTCATGATCAACGACGGCGCGAAGTTCCGGGCCGAAACCGTGGACGTGTGGGAGGACTGCGGCAAGCCCGAAACGGTGCTCCAGACCAACCGCTACCTGCTGACCAAGACGGGCGGGCACGCCGGCCACACCCACAACAGCATCATCGTGCCGCCCGTGTACATCGCCGACTCGGCCCACGTGGAGCATTCGGTCATCGGCCCGTATGTAACCATCGCCGAGGACACGGTCGTGCGGCGCTCCATCATCAAGGATTCCATCGTGAACAAAGGCGCGTGCATTGAGGACGCCATGCTCAACCTGTCGCTCATCGGCGACAACGCCCGCGTGCGGGGTTCCTACGAGCAGTTGAACGTGGGCGATTCCTCGTTGGTGGACGCGACCGGCAATGGATACGAGGAGTAAGCCCGTCCGCGTGGAGTGCTACTCGGGCTACCAGTACGCCCAGGAGCCGCGCGCCGTGGAGACGCCCCAGGGCCGCGCCGAGGTGGTGTCGGTGGCGCGGCGATGGCGCGAGCCGCGCGGCCCTGCGTTTCGCGTGCGCCTGTCCGATGGCGCCGATGCGACCCTCGTGTACGACGAGACGCTTGACCAGTGGTTCATGCAGGAGGGGGACTAAACAAAGCCATTGCCCCCGCCATTGTCTTCCATTGTGCATGGGAATATCGTCAGGAGGAAGGTTCAATGAAGAACGTGTTGGCACAACGAGTGGTGTCGGTTCCCCCGTCAGGCATCCGCAAGTTCTTTGACATCGCCGCGACCATGAAGGACGTGATCTCGCTGGGGATTGGCGAGCCGGACTTCGTAACGCCGCCCGCCATCACCCAGGCCGGCATCCGCTCCCTGGAGCGCGGCGAGACCCACTACACGTCCAACTCCGGCATCCTGGAACTGCGCCGCGCCATCAGCGACCACATCGCGCGGCTGTACGGCGTGCACTACGACGCCGAGAGCGAGATTCTGGTAACCGTGGGCGTGTCCGAGGCGCTACACCTGGCGCTCTCTGCGCTGATTGACCCCGGCGACGAGGTGATCATCCCCACGCCCTGCTTTGTGGCCTACGTCCCCGCCGTGGTGTTCGCGGGGGGCACGCCTGTAACCCTGTGCACGGCGATGGAGAACGGGTTCCAGATCTCGGCGGCGGACATCGCCAAGGCCATCACGCCCCGCACCAAAGCCATCCTACTGGGTTACCCCAACAACCCCACGGGCGCTGTGATGAGCCGCGACCGCCTGCTGGAGATTGCCAAACTGGCGGAGGAGCACGACCTGATCGTCATCTCCGACGAAATCTACGACCGCCTGGTGTACGGTGTGGAGCACACGTGCTTTGCCTCGCTGCCCGGGATGAAAGACCGCACCGTCGTCTTGCAGGGGTTCTCCAAAGCCTACGCCATGACCGGCTGGCGGTTGGGGTACGCGGTGGGGCCTGCGGAGATCATCGCCGGCATGCGCAAGATGCACCAGTACATCATCATGTCAGCGCCCACGCCCGCCCAGCACGCCGCGCTGGAGGCGCTGCAGAGCGGCGAGGCCGACGTCCAGCGCATGCGCGCCGAGTACGACCGCCGGCGCAAGGTGGTGGTGGCAGGCCTGAACGCCATGGGGCTGACATGCTGCGAACCGCGCGGCGCGTTCTACGCCTTCCCGTCCATTCGGGCCAGCGGCATGACGTCGGACGAGTTCGCGAATCGCCTGCTGGAAGAGGAGCGCGTGGCCCTGATTCCGGGGACGGCCTTCGGCGCGTGCGGCGAGGGGTTTGTGCGCATCTCCTACGCCACGTCGCTGGAGAAGATCGAGGAGGCCCTGAAGCGCATGCGCCGCTTCATGCAGCGGCACGGGTAGGCCGTTGCCGTAGGGGCGATTCGTGAATCGCCCCATACGTCGCGCTGCGGGTGGCATCCCTCACCCTGGCCCTCTCCCGCCGCGGGAGAGGAAACGACGCCTCGCGCGGGCATGCTGACCTCACCCCCTCGTTCCCCTCTCCGCTGGCGGAGAGGGGGCGGCCGAAGGCCGGGGGTGAGGTGTACCGCCACGCCCAACGCCAAAACGCCGGGCTGGCGTCAGCCCCGAAGGGGCTTCGCTCCCGTAGCGCGGGGGTTTAGCCCCGCGCCCACGATCTACGCCCCATATTTTGCCAGGCGCAGGGCGTTGGCCATCGCCAGGCGCATGATCTCCTTGGCGGGAAAGACGCCCAGCGCGCCGCGCGCACACGCCCTCTCGCCGAACGTGTCCACGTCGTCGGGACGGCAGTAGCGCGACCAGAGGATGGTGGGCACGGGGTGCCACGAGTGGCTCTTCAGCACGGCGGGCGTGGAATGATCCCCGCTGACGATGACCACGTCGGGGTTCAGCGCCATCATCTCCGGCACCAGTTCATCCACGTGCTCTATGATCTCCCGCTTGCGGTCAAAGTCGCCATCCTCGCCTGCCGAGTCGGTCTTCTTCACGTGCAGGTAGAAGAAATCGTACTTGGCCCAGTTCGCCTTCAGCGTCTCTACCTCGTCCTCCACCGTCTCGCCGGTCTTCAGGATGTCCATGCCGACCAGTTTCGCCAGGCCGCGATACATGGGATACGTGGCGATGGCGGCGCACTGCAGGCCGTATATCTGCTGCATGGACGGCAGGGCCGGGTCCTTGGCGAACCCGCGCAGCGTCAGCCCATTGGCCGGATGATGGCCGGCGAGCAACTTCTGCGCTTCGGCCACCCATCGGTTGACCAGCGCGGCGGTCGGTTCGGCGTCGGCCGCCAGGGCGCGCACCGGCAGCGGCGGCACGCCCACCCTCTGCGGGTCCGTCTCGCTCAGGTGCGGCGACAGGCCCTGGCCCCGCAGCACCAGCACGAAACGATAATCCTGCACCGCCTCCACGAAGACCTCCACCCCCGGCAGCCGAATCTGGCGCAGGATTTCCACCAGTTCGCGGCATTTCTCGGTGGGGATGCGCCCGGCGCGGCGGTCGGTGATATTGCCGGCGGCGTCCAGCGTGCAGAAGTTGCCGCGCGCGGCCACATCGTCGCGCTCCAGCGGGAAGCCGATGCCCAACGCCTCCAGCACGCCCCGCCCGATGACGTACTGCAGCGGGTCGTAGCCGAACAGGGCCAAATGCCCCGGGCCGCTGCCGGGCGTGATACCGGCCCCCACCGGCGCGCTCAGCCCGCAGATGCCTTCCCGCGCAAGTCTGTTCATGTTGGGCGTGTGGGCCGCCTCCAGTTCCGTAAGGCCGTTGGCGGTCAGGGGCAGCCCGCCCAGCCCGTCCAGGATGAGCATGAGGATTTTCGTGTTGGCCGGCTGGGCCAGTTCCCGCATCCATTCCAGTTCGTTCATGAGATTTCTCCGGTTTCTCGCAGGCGACACATGTAGGGGCGACGCGTGCGTCGCCCGACGCGTGCGCGGCCCCTACGGTTGCGGCCGAATTGCCCTAGCGTATCGCCCGCTCCGTCGCGCGGTCAAAGATGTGGATTTGACCCAGGTCAAACACGACTTCTACATCCTGGCCGACGCGCATGTTAGTGCGCGGATCCACCCGCCCGATGTAGGAGTGCTTGCCCGTAACCAGGTACACAAACACCTCGTTGCCCATCAACTCGGTAACATCCACTTTGGCCGGAATGCGGACGGGGTTGATGCCAGGCGGCGTGAACTCCGGGTCGTGGATGTTGTCGGGCCGAATCCCGAAGACGATCTCCTCGCCCAGGTAGGGCGCCAGCACTGGCACGCGGTCGGCAGGCACCTTCACCCGGAACGAGCCGGTGTCAATGTACATGTCCTCTTTGGTACCCACCAGTGTCGCGTCAAAGAAGTTCATCGCCGGGCTGCCGATGAACCCGGCCACGAACACGTTGTCGGGCTTGTCGTACAGGTTCTGCGGCGTGTCCAGTTGCTGCAGGATGCCGTCCTTGAGCACGGCAATGCGCGTGCCCATGGTCATGGCTTCCATCTGGTCGTGGGTTACGTAGATGAACGTCGTCTGAAGTCGCTGGTGCAGTTTGGACAGTTCGGCGCGGGTTTGCACGCGCAGTTTCGCGTCCAGGTTGGACAGCGGCTCGTCCATCAGGAACACCTTGGGCTCGCGGACGATGGCGCGGCCCAGGGCCACGCGCTGCCGCTGCCCGCCCGACAACTGCTTCGGCTTGCGGTCCAGCAACTGCTCAATGCCCAGGATGGCCGCCGCCTCTTTCACGCGACGGTCGATCTCGGACTTGGGCGTCTTGCGCAGTTTCAGCCCGAAGGCCATGTTGTCGTACACGCTCATATGCGGGTACAGGGCGTAGGACTGGAACACCATGGCGATGTCGCGGTCTTTGGGCGGCACGTCGTTGACCAGACGGTCGCCGATGTAGATTTTGCCCTCGGTAATCTCCTCCAGGCCCGCCAGAAGGCGCAGGGCCGTGGTCTTGCCGCACCCCGAAGGGCCTACCAGGACGAGGAACTCCTTGTCGCGAACTTCCAGCGACAGGTCATTGACCGCGACGACGTCGCCAAATCGCTTCGTAACGTGTTCATAGGTTACGCTTGCCATGAGGCAATCTCCTCTTATGGATGATTGGGCCGAAGCCCCGAAGGTGGAGTCATGGGAAACAGAACTGTTCGGTCGCGGATGCTGGCGCATCGCGCGGGCGCAAGGCCAAAACCGCTTTCCCAGACCCAAAGAGCGAAAATCCGTTGGATGTGGACGCTCACGGTGTACGCAGTACGCATCCCCCCTTTCCGTTACGGCTCGGTGCTGCGCGGACAGACGATTGCGCGGCTATTATAGCACAGTTTGGGCGTGGGGGTGTAATTGCGAGGGGTGTCAGCATAGTAGGGGCAGGTTTCCATACCTGCCCCCTGTTTCCGGCGGCTATGGAAAGCCGCCCTACGTGTCTTTGGTTCTCCATTCGTGTGGATTCGTGTTATTCGTGGACGGCGGTTGGCGAGCGTAGGGCAGGTTCCCATGCCTGCCCCCCGTTTCCGGCGGCTATGGAAAGCCGCCCTACGTGTTTTGGCATCGCGCCGCCAACCCATTGCGAGCGGCGGCGCGTGGGGTGCAATTGCGCAGGGCGTCAGCGTTTCCACTCAATGTGGTCGTTGATGTGGTGCCTCTCATAGGTTTCCAGCACATCTTCGCAGAAACGCATGGTCTCTTCGTCGCCCAAGGTCTTCGCCAGCTCATAAAGACGGATGAACATCTTCTTCGTGCTTTCCGGCGGTGCCAATGTCTTGCAAGACTCGGAGGGCACTTGGAGCAAATTGTATACGTCCATCACACCGCGGTATTGAAGCGCAATGACCGCTTGTTCCCGCTGAGAACGCTCCCGCTGATATTCCGCAAGCAGGTGCTGCGCGTCCAGAAGCAACTCCCTGGCCCGCTCCACGGGTTCGGGAAAGGCGCCCTCACGAGACTTGCGCCCAATGCACTCTCGCTCCAGAATAGCATACTCTCTTTCTAAATTGAGAATCCCCTCTTGATCCTTCACCCCCTCCTCCTCTTCCAACACTGAGATCCACCCTTCGGAACCACGTCGTCTCCAAGCCTATTTACCGCTCCCGATGTAGACGCTCTCTATCATCTCAATGCTCTTGTGAAGTTGTAGTGCGATGATAAACCTGAAGCCCGCAGGAGTCAGAACTATCTGCTGGCCGACCTTGCCCAGGAGCCCCAAATCTATCGCGAAGTTCAGGAAAGTGTAGGTTGCTGTGTTTCGCGCTCTGGGAGCACTCCATTCTGCTTCCTTGCCCGCCAGGGTCGTGAACATCCTAACAAGGTGTTCAAACGAGAATGGATACACATTCCTTGACAACAGGAAAGCACTTTCTACGATTGCATAGATTCCAAAGACGGTAGGGGAGTAGAAAGGGTCTTTGGCAATGAACTTCTTCAGCAGTTCCGCCTGCTGTTCCGACAACTCATCAGCCACAGTCCGCGATTGCATGGCCTTGAGGTATGCGTGTCCAAAGTCAGTCAGCCAGCACTTCTTGCGATCCACCCTAACCAAACCGAACTCTCTGGCAATTGTTAGGTGGTGATGAACGCTTGACCTCCCGAGACCAGTTGCTTCGGCAATCGCGGGCTTGTCAAGATTGCCCTCACCGATCGCTGCCAGCGTTCTGTTAATCAGGGCTAGACTATAGACTCCATAGTCGTTCGGCTTGACGCGAAAGAATGGAGTCAGTTCGGATAGCATTGTGAAGTACCGCGTTATGACATCCAAAGGATCGTAAATGATTAGCGTGACGTTCCGCTCTTTGCAGAGGCCGAAATCAGATTCCTTTGCCCCCGTTACCAACAGGTAGGGTCTTGTACTGCCAGCGATCAGATTACCCGAGCGTTGTAGTTCCTCTATATCTCGCACGTAGCCTACCACCTGCTCAAGGTGATCAGGGCTGAATGCCGTAACCTTCAGTTCAACCAGTACCAGGTCTTTGCGGTGCAGAAGCAGCAGATCAAGTCGCTGCTCACCCGACCTCATTCGCAGCTGCCTTGCGAGTAGCCTGGGCTCGGAATCAAGAGCGAGCAGTTCTTGAAGGTACGAGAGATTGGCAACGAGCGCGTCCTCCACCTCGCTTTCCCGAATCTTGCTTTCGTTTTGCCTTCTCACCATACGTTCAGTTCCTGTCTTTCTACCTTTTGAGTCCACAGTAGTTACAAACGTTTTGCCACACGCCAGACGCATACCGGCAGAGGTGCCCGACCAGCCCTTGATGTCTTCCCCATTTGTGCACAGTGTACTGCAAATAGCGCACGGACGTCAAGAGCGTCCAAATGCGAGGTGCCGAAGGCGCTGACGAGAGCTCAGGGGGACTGCACCTGCGGGGATGTGAAATTCCCAGGCGTGCATACGCAACGTGAAAGGCCCCACCTCGCCGCGCATGCTTCCCCACACAGGCCGCAAAGAAGCACTCCGTGTCTTCGTGTCTTTGTGTGGGCAATCTTCATGCGGGCGGGTGGCGCGCCCCTGCGCCACGCCGCTCTCCACCACGTTCTTCGTGGTCAGCGCCTTGATGAACCGGCGGACCGCAACCACCGCCACGACGAGCGCCAGGCACAGAATCAACTGGGGCAGCAGCGAGAGCGCCATCACCGGCCCCAGACGCCACATCTGGTAGCCGGTGAAGGCGGCGAGCAGGAGCAGGAGCACGATGGCTGCGCCCGCCCAATGGCGCAGGAAAAAGGGCAGGATGCCGCGCCCTATGCGGGAGAAGAATCGCTTCATGTCCCACCTCCCGGGCTATGCTCTATGGCCGGGCGCACGGGGACAGAGACCCCCACGGTTGCGCCTCGCGACTCCATCATACCCGCGCCGACTGACACAGGACTGACGCGTGCGCCCGCCCGTGGGGGCACGCACGAGGGGAATCCGCGCGAGGCGAAATCTGCGACGGGGCTGCCGTGGGCGACCCGACGGGCGTCAGGCCGATGGCGACTCGCGTCTCTTGGCGCGGGCACGCCGACCCGTCAGCACACCCCTGCGCGGCGCGAACAGCACGGCCAGCAGGAAGAAGGCCGAACACACCAACACAATCGCCGCGCCCGAAGCGATGCCCAGGTAGTACGACACGTACAGCCCGATGACCCCCGCCGCCGCGCCCAGCAAGGCCGCGAGACCCATCATCAGCGGCAATCGGCGGGTCAGCAGGTAGGCGGTGGCCGCGGGCGTAACCAGCATCGCCACCATCAGCGCGATCCCCACCGTTTGCAGCGACACCACGATGGTAACCGCGATCAGCACCAGCAGCAGGGAATTGAGCAGCGACGACGGCAGGCGCAGCGTGCTCGCCAGAATGGGGTCAAACGAGATGACCAGGAACTCCTTGTACAGTGCCACGATGGTCAGGATCACCAGGCTGCCGAATCCCGCCGTCAGCGCCAGGTCGCCCGTGGAGACCCCGAGCACGTCACCGAAGAGGAAGTGGGCCAGATCCACGGCGTAACTCTGCGTCCGCGAGATGAGGGCGATGCCCAGCGCGAACATCGTGGCGAAGATGATGCCGATGGCCGTATCCTCTTTGACGCGGGTCTCCTTGCCCACCGCGCCGATGCCTAGGGCCGTGAGGATCGCCGTGCCCAGCGCCCACCAGAACAGCGGCCCCCGCGCGACGCCGCTCACCAGGTAGCCCACCGCCACGCCTGGCAGGATGGCGTGCGCCAGCGCGTCGCCGAAGAACGCCATCCCGCGCAGCACCACGTAGGTGCCCACCGTCGCGCACACGACGCCCACCATGATGGACGCCGCCAACCCCCGCATCATGAACCCATACTGCAACGGCGCAAGCACGATGTCAACCAGCCCGTTCATCGGCGATCCCCTCCGCAACACGTGTCAGTCAGCACCATCAGGCCATCGTCGGTCTCCACAAAGCGCAGATTGTCGCCGTAGGCCTGGCGCAGTCGGTCGGGCGCGAAGACCTCGGCGGCAGGCCCGAAGCCGAACAGGCGCTTGTTCAGAAGCATCACGCGGTCAAAGCGGGCCGCCGCCATATTGAGGTCGTGCGTGGCCACCATGACGGTAACACGCTGCTCGCGCAGGGTGTCCAGGATATGGAAGATGCTCTCCTGCGAGCCGACATCCAGCCCCGTGAGCGGCTCGTCCATCAGCATCAGTTCGGCCTCCTGGGCCAGCGCCCGCGCGATGAACATGCGCTGCTGCTGCCCGCCCGAGAGTTCGCCAATCTGGCGGTCGGCCAGTTCCGTAAGCCCCACGATGTCCAGGCACCGCCGCACCAGCGCGCGGTCGCGGCGGCCTGGGTGGCGCAGCAGCCCCATCTTCCCGATGCGCCCCATCATCACCACGTCGGCGACCGTAACGGGGAAATCCCAGTCCACTTCGCTCCGCTGGGGCAGATAGGCGATGCAGATGTGCCCGCGGGGGCCATGCCCCGCCACGCGCACCTCGCCCTGCGTCGGGGCCAACACGCCCGCGATGACCTTGAACAGCGTGGTTTTCCCCGCCCCATTGGGGCCTACCACGGCCACCCGTTCCCCTTTGGTCAGGCAAAACGAGACATTGTCCAGCGCGACGCGCCCGTTGTACTGCGCGGTAACGCCCACGGCTTCCAGGATGGGCGCGTCGGGGATATGGTTCGCGCGCCTGCGCCCGAAGGGCGTTCGCGTTTCGCTCATGATGTCTCACCTCCTCGTCCCGGTGCGGCGCGCACGGAGTCCAGCGCAGGCTCGTCGGACAGGCCCTCGCGCGGCGGGCGCAGTTGCTGCTGGCAGATGGCGGCGTAGCGCCCACCGCGGGCCAGCAACTCGGCGTGCGTCCCGCGCTCCGCGATCCGCCCGTCGTGCACCACCAGAATCTGATCGGCGCGCACCACTGTGCTCAACCGCTGGGCGATAATGAACGTGGTGCGCCCGACCATCAGGCGGGCCAGCGCGTCCTGGATGAGCCGCTCCGTCTCGGTGTCCACGCTGGACGTGGAATCGTCCAGCAGCAGGATGCGCGGGTTCATGAGCAGGGCGCGGGCGATGGCCACGCGCTGCCTCTGCCCGCCCGACAGGGTGATGCCACGCTCGCCGACCAGGGTCTCGTAGCCGTCGGGGAACTGCGTGATGAACTCGTGGGCGTGGGCGGCCTTCGCGGCGGCGATGATCTCCTCGTCGGTGGCGTCCTGTCGGCCGTAGGCGATGTTCTCGCGGATGGTGGCCGAGAACAGGAAAGTGTCTTGCAGCACGATGCCGATCTGCCGCCGCAGCGAGCGCAGCGTTACGTCGCGGATGTCGCGGCCGTCCACCAGGATTTGGCCCTCGGTAACGTCGTAGAAACGCGGGATGAGGTGGATGAGGGTGCTCTTGCCCGATCCCGTTTCGCCGACCAGCGCCACGATTTGCCCCGGCTCGGCGACGAACGAGATGCGCTGCAGGATGGGCCTGTCGCCGTAGCCGAAGGTAACATCGCGAAACTCCACGCGGCCGGGGCCTGGCGGCAGGTCAACGGCCCCTGGCCGCTCCTGCACGGGCGACGGAGTGTCCAGAATCTCAAAGATGCGCCGGCCCGACGCCACGGCCTCGGCGGCCATGTCCACCAGCCAGCCCATGCGCTGCACCGGCATCGCCAGCATCCCCAGGTAGCCGTTGAACGCCACCAGCGTCCCCACGGTCAACTGCCCGGCGTACACCAGGCGCCCGCCGTACCACAGGATGATGGCCGTGCCCAGGCTGATGATGAACGTCATCATGGGGAAGTTGAAACTCCACTCGCCCACCGTGGCCAGCCTGCGCCGCATCAACTCCACATTGGCCTCGCGGAACCGCTCAATCTCATACGGCTCGCGGGTGAACGCCTGCACCACCTGGATGCCGGTCAGGTCTTCTTGCAGGATGGTGGTCATCTCGGCGTGCTGCTCCTGGATGCGCTGGAACAGCGGGCCGATGCGCTTGCCGAAGCGCACGGTTACCGCGGCCAGGATAGGGATGGGCGTCAGCGCCGCCGCGGCCAGGCCAGGGTGCACGCTGAACAGAATGGCCACAATGGCCACGAACAAGATAGCAATGTGGAGGAATTCGGCGATGCCCATCCCCGCGAAGTCCTGCACGGACGACACGTCGGACGTGCAGCGCGACATCAATTGCCCCGTCTGGCTGTGGTCATGGAAGGTGAAGGACAGGGTCTGGATGCGGTTGTACAGTTGATTGCGCAGGTCGTAGGCCACGCGATGCGCCAGCCAGGCAATCCCGTAGCGCTGGCCGAAGGATACACCCGCCCTGGCCAGCCCCAGTCCAAACAGCCCGCCCGCCAGCAACATCAGCGCCGACGGCGTCCCCTGCGCCAGCCCGATGTCCACGGCCTGCTTCAGCACCCACGGCACGACAAGGCCCAGCGCGTTGACCCCCACAAGGCACAGGTACGTCAGGGCCACGCGCCGCCTGTAGGGCCGCAGATAGGACAGTAACCGCCGCAAGACCTTCCAGGATGACATGCGCTTCACCGGGTCGGCTTCAGTCCTCACACAGCACCACGGCCTTCGGCATGGCCGAGGACTGCGGGAGGTACCACGCCTCGCTCGGCCAGCCGCCGAAGCCCCAGGCCAATCCCCGCCACCGACGACATGGAGCCGATTTTCCCCTCCGCGACCAGCGCCCACAGGTCTGCGGGCGAGACCACGTGCACGTTGATGTCCTCCGTGGCGTCCAGGTGCTGGGCCGAGGTTTGTCGCGCGCCGACGGCCAGATAGAAGTGGAATCGGTTGGCCGAACGATTCGGGTCGGGATACAGCGACGCCAGGTGCGTCCAATCGTCGGCGGAATGTCCGGTCTCCTCGGCCAGTTCGCGCTGCGCCGCCTCCAGCAGCGAAGGGTCGTCGGCATCCACGTAGCCTGCGGGCAAATCCCACAGCACCCGCCCGCACCCGTGCTTGTACTGCTCCACCAGGATGACCTTGCCGTCGGCCGACAGCGGGAACACCATGACAACGTCGCGCCCTTCGGCCAGCAGGTACTCCTCAATGATGTGGCCGTTGGGCAATTGGCAACGCTGGGCCGTGATGGTCAACCATGGCGGCTTGCTGAGGATGAGGCGGGAACTCAGAACGCTCCACGGTTTCAAGTCCGGATAACCTCCCTACGGTGCGGGTCGGGCGAGACGCGGCGGAAGTGCGCAACCCCTCGCCCCGCTCTATGGGGCCGGGTTTGAGGGCAGGGCGAACGATGCAGTCATGGAGTCGGCCACGCTCTCGCCCTGCAAGAGGCGCGCCAGCACCACCCCCTCGGCTCCAGGCAGGGCCTGGGCGCGCAGGTGCAGCGTTACGTCCATGCGCGGCTCGTTCAGTTCCACCACCAGCATATGCCCCCATGGGTCGCCGGCCGCCGACTGCAGCGCAAGTTCCACATTCACCGGGCCCTCCCCCTCCCACAGGAAGGAGACTAGCACGCGTTGCCCGTCCGGCCACGGCTGGGCCAACAACTGGCGGATTTCCGGCGCCACCTTGCCCTCCCTACACGAGAATCAGCGCGCCCATTATACGCCCCCTGCGCGCCCCGCGCAACCGCACCGCGCGACGGACTCGGTTCCAAACTCTGTTGGTGGCGGCATGGGTTAAGGTGCGACGCACTTCTGGAAGTGCGTCGCACCTTGCTCACCAACACAGAGCAGAACCGAGCCGCGCGCCGTTCGCAGCCACGCCCCTCATCTATTCGTGCTCATTCGTGTTATTCGTGGATAAGTCCCCCACCGTGCCCATTCGTGCTCATTCGTGTTATTCGTGGACAAGTTCCCCGTCTCCACCCGCGGGCGAAACCCCGAAGCCGATCTGGTATAGGCGATGGTACACGCCTCCCCGCGCCAGGAGTTCTCGGTGCGTCCCCTCCTCCACCACCCGCCCCGCTTCCAGCACCACAATCCGATCCGCATGGACAACGGTGGACAGGCGGTGCGCCACGATGAGCGTGGTGCGCCCTTTGCGCAGCACCTGCATCGCCTCCTGGATGGTGCGCTCGGTTGGCGTGTCCACGCTGGACGTGGCCTCGTCCAGGATGAGAATTTTCGGGTCAGCCAGCAACGCCCTGGCGAACGAGATCAACTGACGCTGGCCCACCGACAGGTTCGCGCCGCCCTCCTCCACCCACGTGTCAAACCCGTTCGGCAGCCGCGCGATGAAGTCGCCCGCGCCCACGACCTTGGCCGCGGCCTCCACCTCGGCGTCGGTCGCGTCCAGCCGCCCGTAGCGGATGTTCTCGCGGATGGTTCCCGTGAACAGAAACGGCTCCTGCAGGACGATGCTCATCTGCCCGCGCAGGGATGCCAGCCGCCAGCGGCGCACGTCCAGCCCGTCCACGCGGATTGCCCCCGCGTCCACGTCGTAGAAGCGGCCGATGAGTTTGATGAGCGAGGTCTTGCCCGCGCCCGTCGCCCCCACAAAGGCCACCGTCTCGCCCGGGCGGATGTGGAGCGAAACGTCTTCCAGCACCACGGTCTTGTCATCGTAACTGAACGACACGTGGTCAAACTCCACCTCACCGCGCATGGGCGGCATCTCCACCGCGTCGGGCGGGTCCACGATGTCGGGCGGCGTGTCCAGCAGTTCAAAGATGCGCTCGCCGGCGGCCATCGTCGCCTGGAGGGTGTTATAGCGCTCGCTGAGATCTCGGATGGGGTCAAAGAAGCGGTCAATGTACAGCACGAAGGCCACGAGTTCGCCCGCCGTCAGAGTCCCGCCGATGACCATCTGCCCGCCAAACCAGATGACGACGGCCGTGGCCGCCACGCTCACCAGATCCACCGTCGGGAAAAACAGCGCCGACAGCCGACTGGCGTGCAGATTCGCCTCCAGGTTCTCGCGGTTGATCCCGTCGGCGAAGGCGCGCAGGTTTCGCTCTTCCCGCGAAAACGCCTGCACCACCCGCACGCCGCTGATGTTCTCCTGCAGGTTGGCGTTGACGGCGGCGATGGCCTTGCGCACCCGCCGGTATCGCTGTCGCGCCTCCTTCTGCCAGACCGCCGTCAGCGCGCCCAACACCGGTATGACGACAAACGCCAGCAGGGACAGGCGGGCGCTCATGCCGAACATGACCGCCACGATCCCGACCAGGACAAACACGTCGTTGACCGTGCCCAGGACGCTCCACGTGATCAGGTCTTGCAGCACGTGCACGTCGGACGTGAGGCGGGAGATGAGCCGCCCAACCGCGTGGTGTGAGAAGAAGCGGAGCGAAAGGCGTTGCAGGTGCGCGAAGAGCAGCGTTCGGATGTGCACGATGACGCGCTGACCGACGCGGTAGATGACTTGAATCTGCGCGTAGCGGCTGCCCCACATCACCAGGCGGCTTGCGGAGAAAGCGGCCGCCAACACGGCCAGCGCCTGCATGTCCCGCGCCACGATGCCCCGGTCAATGGCCAGGCGCACAAGGTACGGCCCGGCCAGCGAGCACGCCGACACCACCAGCATCAGCGCGCCCGCCCCCACCATCTGCGGCACATACGGTTTCAGGAAGGCCAGAAGCCTCCGCACAATCGCCGCGTTATAGCCTTTGCCCAGAATCTCGTCGTCCGACATCCACTCACCGGCGCATTGGGCTAGCGAAGCGCCTCCACAATCGCCGACACATTATACCGCATCATGCCCAAATACGTGGAAGCGGGGCTGCCCGCTTCGCCCAAGGAGCCGATATATAGGAAGACGAGGCGGACGCCGGTGTCCTGGGCCACGCGCTCGGCTAGGGCTGGGTTGACCGTCTTGCCGGTGAATACGGCGCGGACCCCCTGGGCGCGGATGGCATCTTCCAGCGCCGCCAGATCCCGAGCCGAGGGCGAGGCCAGCGTGCTGTAGCCGGGGATGACCGCGCCCACCTGCTCAAACCCGTACCGCGCCGCGAAGTAGGTGAAGGCCGTGTGATCGGTAACCAGTTTGCGATTGGCCTCGGGAATCTGCGCCACCTGCTGCCGAATCCAGGCGTCCAGTTCCCGCAGTTGCGCGGTGTACGCCTGGGCGTTGGCGCGGTACGCTGCCGCCCCCGACGGGTCCAGGGCGCTCAACGTGTCCCGAATGTTGCCCACCCACACGATGACATTGTTGGGGTCAAACCAGGTGTGCGGGTCGCTGCCCTCGTGGTGATGAGCCTCCTCTTCGGCCGACTCGTCCTCGTGGGCCTCGGCGGCCTCCAACAGCGCGACGCCAGTGGAGACCGCGACCAGGCGGTTGCCCACCTGGGCGTTCGCTATGAGCGGCTCCAAGAACGTTTCCAGGCCCGCGCCGCTGGCGTACACGACGTGGGCTTTCTCCAAAGCCGTCATGTCCTGCGGCGTGGGCTGGAAGGAATGCGGATCTGCGCCGAGCGGCACGAGCACCGTCAGCGCGATGCGGTCGCCGCCAATGTTGGCAACCACGTCGGCGACGATGCTCGTGGTCGCCACAACGCGGAGTTTCTCCCCCGCGCCAAGCGCCACCGGCGCCAGCGGCGGCAACCCGTCCCCGCCGGGCGCAACGGTGGGCGCGGGCCGGCAAGCCGAGCCGATGACTAGGACCGCCAGAGATAGCGCCAGGAACAGTGTTCTGCGAACCATCACGATCATCCTCTCGCCGCAAGGTCTGGGCTACAATACGTCGGGCAGCGAGCACCTGTCAAATCGGGTTGTCATGTGCGCGGCCCCGCGGCGCGAGCGCGCCACCCCCCGCCCAGGAAGCACGTAGCGCGGCTTCCCACAGCCGCCCCAGGCGTAGGGCGGGTATGGAAACCCGCCCTACGCTCGCTGTCCGCCCCTGAACCGCGCGCGGGGAGGGAAGGGGAGGGCCAGGGTGGAGAAGGGTGAGGTCAAGAGCCCCATCGGCCCGCCCGCGTTGACAGCCCCGCCGCGCGCGCATACAATAGGCCAGACCCGCCAGGGGGTGGAGGAACCCATGCAGTTTTCGGCAAGAGAGTACTACGGCTTGCGCGCCATGACCGAGTGGGCCAGGCGCTACGGCGAGGGGCCTGTGTCGGTGGCCGAGGTGGCCACTGCCGAGGGCCTGCCCGTGCCCTATCTGGAGCAGATCATCCCGTCGCTGCGCGAGTCGGGGCTGCTCCTCAGCACGCGCGGCGCCCATGGCGGCTATGCCCTGTCGCGCCCGCCGCACCAGGTCTCCGTCGCCGACGTGATCCGCGCGCTGGAAGGCGACGTGGTCAGCCTGCGCTGCGCCGACGCCGACGTCGCCTGCGCGCGCCTGGAACAATGCGCGGCGCGAACCGTATGGGAGCAGGTGAACGCGCTGGTCGTGGACGCGCTGGAACGCACTACCCTGGCCGACCTGGCGCGAGGGGGCGGATGATCGGCTCACAGTACCTGTATTTCGCCGCGCACATGGCGCGCGCCCGCCTGTTCGGCATCAAGCGGCCGCTCCTCAACGGGTTCAAACTCACCTATCGCTGCAACCTGAAATGCGCCGCCTGCCCATTCTGGCGACAACCCCGACCCGACGTCCCCTACGACGTGGCCATCGCCGCCATGGACCGACTGCGGGCCGACGGCGTGCGGCTGCTCATCTTGGAGGGCGGCGAGCCGTTCCTGTGGCGCGACGGCTCCAAGCGCCTGGAAGATCTCGTCGCCGAGGCCAAGCGCCGCTTCTTCACCGTGGGCGTGGTTACCAACGGCACGCTGCCCATTGACACCAGCGCCGACATCGTGTGGGTGAGCATGGACGGGCTGCGCGATACCCACAACGCCCTGCGCGGCGACAGTTTTGACCGCGCCGTGGCCCACATCCGCGCATCTCGCCACCCGAAAATCCTGGCGAACATCACCATCGGCTCCCGCAACTGGCAGGAGATTCCCGACCTGGTGCGGTTCCTGAGCGGCATCACCAAGGGAATCACCATCCAGTTCTACTACCCCTTTGAGGGGACCGACGACCTGATGCTGTCCACCGAGCAGCGGGACTGGGCGCTGGATCAACTGATGGCGCTGAAGCGGGAGGGGTTCCCAGTGTTGAACTCCTACGCGACCCTGCGCCGCCTGAAGCGCAACACCTGGCGCTGCCAACCCTGGCTCATCAGCACCACCGAGCCAGATGGGACCATCACGCAGGGCTGCTACTTGCGCAACCGCGCCGCCATCCACTGTTCCTACTGCGGGTTCGCGGCGCACGCCGAGATATCGCTCGCCTACGACGGGAACATCCAGGCCATCTGGGCGGGCAAGCAGATTTTCGGGTTCCGATAGGCGGGAGCACATGAGCGGCGAGGCTGTATCCATTCCAAGCGGCCCAACCCTGGCATGGGGCGGCAACGGCGCGGCCCCCCGCGTTGTCGTCGCCTTGAGCGGCGGCGTGGACAGTTCCGTGGCGCTGGCGCTCCTGGCGCGCCAGGGGTACGACGTGGTCGGCGTCATGGCCCACTTCTGGGCCGAGCCGTCTTGCGACGGGCGCGCCGCGCCCAACAAGTGCTGCTCCCCCGAATCCGAGGCCGTGGCCCGCCAGGTCTGCGAGCGCGTCGGCGCCCCGTTCTACGTGGTGGACTTGGCCGACGCGTTCCGCCGCGCCGTCGTGGAGCCGTTCATCGCCGAGTACCTGCGCGGGCGTACCCCCAACCCCTGCCTGTACTGCAACCGCGACGTGAAGTTCGGGCTGCTGCTGGACTACGCCCTGGCGCAAGGGGCCGACTATCTGGCGACGGGGCATTATGTGCGCGTCCAGCGGGTTGGCGAGACGTTCCGCCTGCTGCGGGGGCTGGATGCGCGCAAAGACCAATCCTACGTCCTGCACATGCTGGGGCAGCGCGAACTGGCCCACGCCCTGTTCCCGCTGGGCGAACTGACCAAACCCCAGGTGCGGGCGCTGGCCCGCGAGTTCGGGCTGGCCGCGGCCGAACGCCCCGAAAGCCAGGAAATCTGCTTTGTGCGCGACAATGACTACCGCCGCTTCCTCGCCGCCGTGGCCCCCGACGCCATCCGCCCTGGGCCCATCTACACCTCGGCGGGGGAACGCGTCGGCACGCACAAGGGCCTCCCGTACTACACCATCGGCCAGCGGGAGGGGCTAGGCATTGCCTACACCGAACCGCTGTACGTGCTGGAGATTCGCCCGCAGGACAACGCGCTGGTGGTGGGGCCGGCGCGCGAACTCGGGCGCGACAGGCTCACCGCCAGCCGCGTGTCCTTCGTGGCTGGCCATCCGCCCGCGCTCCCGGCCCGCATCACGGCGAAAATCCGCTACGCCGCCAAAGAAGTCCCGGCCACCCTCGCCCGTGTGGAGGGCGACCGCGCCTGGGTGGAATTCGCCGCGCCGCTCCGCGACATCACCCCCGGCCAGGGCGTCGTCTTCTACGACGGCGACGTGGTGCTGGGCGGCGGCATCATTGACGCATAGGGGGAGACATGGACTACCTGACCGCTCCGGCCATGCTGTTGTCGCTGGTTTTGGCCACCGGACTGGCGGGCGTGTTCCAGTGGTGGCAGGGCAAACGAACCCGCGATGCGCTGCTCTACTGGGCGGCAAGCGCGGCGGGCTTCCTGGTGGGCCAGGCCGCGGCGGAAGCCGCCAGGTCGCCCGCGCCCATGCTTGGCCAGGTGCACGTGCTGGAAGGCGTCATCTTTGCGCTCGCCGCGATGTTCATTGTCAAATGGCTCAAGTTATGATATAATAGGCGCGTGGCCGGAAAACGCAGGAGGAACGTATGGCTGAAGTTCGGGATGTAGCGATCATCGTTCTGGCGATAGAGTCCATCGTCGTCGGCGTGGTGCTCATCTTCCTGGTGATTCAGGTCAACAGCCTGATTCGCCTGCTGAAGGAAGAGATCAAGCCGCTGCTGGACTCGGCCAACGAGACGGCGAGCACCCTGCGCGGCACGACCACGTTCATCAGCGACAAGGTGGTCAACCCCATTGTGTCGGCCACCAGTTTTGTGTCGGGCGCACAGCAGGCGGCGAAAACCCTGCTGGGACTCCGTCGGCGCGCGCCCGGGGACAAGACCGAAACGGGCGAAGGATGATTTCACACACAGGCGAGGAGGTTAGAGATGGCAAGAGATGGTGCTGGTGATTTTCTGGCGGGATTCATCATCGGCGCGGTGGTAGGCGCCGCGGCAGCCCTGTTGTTCGCGCCCCAGTCCGGGCAGGAGACGCGCACGCGGATTCGGGAGACCGGCTTGGAACTGCGCGACAAGGCCGAGGAGTTGAGCGCCGAGGCGCGACGCGAGGCCGAGCGCCTGGCCGAAGAGGCCGCGAAGCGCGCCCAAGAGGCGCAGCAGAAGGGCCGCATCGTCCTGGAGGAGCAGCGCGCCAAGGCCGAGGAACTGCTGGAGAAGGGCAAGGCCCTGGCCTCCAAGAAGAAGGCCGCGCCTGCCGAGCCGGAAGCCTAGTCAACCCGCGCTGCACCGTGGATTTGGGCAAAGGGGCCTGCAATCCGGTCAGGCCCCTAGTGCTGTCCTGCGTCCGGCATTCCCCGCAATCGGGCCATCGCCGCCGGAATGTAGCGTAGCAAGTCGCCGGCGGCCAGCCCCGACGGCCCGGTTTGCCGCGCCGCCAGTTCGCCCGCCAGCGCGTGCACGTACACCCCCGCCACCGCCGCGTCGGTCGGATTCACCCCCTGGGCCAGCAGCCCCACCAGGATGCCCGCCAGCACGTCGCCCGTGCCGGCCGTCGCCAGCGCCGCGTTGGCAAACGGGCACACGAACGCCGCCCCGTCGGGCGCAGCGACCACCGTGTGCGCGCCCTTGAAGACCACAACCTTGCCCCATTCCCGCGCGGCCCGCGTGGCCACGCCGATTCGGTCTGCCTGCACGTCGGCCGTGGAGCAGCGCAACAAGCGCGCCATCTCGCCCGGGTGCGGCGTCAGGATGCAGGGAGCCGCGACCCGCTCGTGCCAGCCGTCTAGTCCGGCCAGCGCGTTCAGGCCGTCGGCGTCTATCACAATCGGGCAAGGCGGGGGTGGCGGGGGCGACTCCTCGCGCTCGGTGAACCCGATGCGCGGCCGCCGCGCCGTCCCCAGGCCCAGCACCGCCCACACCAGGCGGCGCGTCGTCTCATCCTGGCCCAGGCCCGGGCCGACCAGAAGCGCCTGGCTCTGCGGCAACTCGCGGAGCACCAGCGGCGCGCCCGTCTCGCTCAACACCCCCACATCTTCTGGCAGCACCAGGTAGGTAACCTCCGGCGACAGGCCCGCCACGACCGGCCGCACGGAGGCTCCCGCGCACAACGTTACCAGCCCCGCGCCCGCCCGCACCGCCGCCCCTGCCGCCAGCCCCGCCGCGCCCGTGTAGTTCACCGAACCCGCCACGATGAGCGCGCGCCCGAAGGTCCCCTTGTGCGCGTTCAGCGGGCGGCGGGGCAGGCGCTCCGCCACCCATTCGGGCGTGATGAGGGTCAGCGGCACGTCGGCGGCCCACTCGCTGCGGATGCCGATGTCGGCCACCAGGAGCCGGCCCACCGCCCCCGCGCCCGGGAACAGAAAATGCCCGCGCTTGGGGAAGGCGAACGTAACCGTCAGATCGGCGGGGAGCGCGGCAGGATCCAGCGCGCCCGTGTCCGCGTTCAGGCCGCTGGGCAAGTCCACCGCCACGACCCACGGCGAGAGGCGCGGCATCGGCTCGGGCGCGTCCTTGGGCCAGGCCAGACCGCCCGCGAAGTTCGCGAATCGCGGCGCCGCGCCCTTGCGCAGGGCCACCTGCTCGCCCGCCACAAGCAGAATGTCGCGGAAGCGGCCCTCAATCGGGCGCGAGACGCCCGTGCCCAGGAGCGCGTCCACGAAGATGTCGCATTCGGCCACCATGCGCCGCCACAGCGCCAGGGTCGCGTCGTTGTCGCCGGCGACGACATGCGCGCCCGCTTGGGCCGCCAGCGCCAGGTTCTCGTCCTCGGGCGGGCGCGGCTTGGCCAGGTACACCGCCACCTGGTAGCCCCATCGGGCCAGGTGGCGCGCCGCTACAAGGCCATCGCCGCCGTTGTTGCCCGGCCCCACCAGCACCGCCACGCGCGGGTGCTTCTTGGCGTCGCGGGCGGCGCGGATGGCCTGGGCCACGGCCAGCCCCGCCCGCTCCATCATGTCGTGGTACGACACGCCCGAAGCGTCGGCCCGCTTCTCCAGGGCGCGCATCTCGTCGGCTGTCAGGATCTTCATTCGCCACCTCACTGTGGTCCCGAACACACGCGGTCGCGGCCAACAACGCGTGCGTCGCCCCCCGTGCGTCGCCCCTACCGGCAAACCCCACCCCGCGCTGCCTAGGGTGAGGGATGCCCCATGCCCGCGGGGGTGAACCCCCGCGCTACATGCGCGAAGCCCCT
>JACIWU010000036.1 GCA_014360805.1 Chloroflexota bacterium | reverse complement strand
AGCCGCCCTACGGGTTTGGACGTCGTGCCACCCGCCCATCACGAGCGTAGGGCAGGTTTCCATACCTGCCCCCAGCCTCCGGCGGCTATGGAAAGCCGCCCCACATCTTCGGGCATTGTGCCACCCGCCCATTGCGAGCGTAGGGGCAGGTTTCCATACCTGCCCCCAGCCTCCGGCGGCTATGGAAAGCCGCCCCACATCTTCGGGCATTGTGCCACCCGCCCATTGCGAGCGAGTTGCCAGACCGTCGCGCATCGTGCTATAATTCAGCCGAGCCCCCGTAGCTCAACGGACAGAGCAACTGCCTTCTAAGCAGTCGGTTGAGCGTTCGAATCGCTCCGGGGGTACCTGCGGAGTCCCGCCGCCCCGACATCGCGCCTGGCGACGGCGGGCCTGCCAGGGGAACGGCATGGTCAAGAAACCACTCTTTGAGAACCTAATCTTCAACGAGGTAGGCGAGCCTGTGGGCGTGGCCTACGTCGGCGATGAGCCGTGCTACACAATCCCCGAGTACGGCTTCCTTCGGCACGTCCCGGCGCGCGACGTGGACCAGCAAATCCTCACGCGCCTGCGCGACCAGATGCTCCAACACCGCGACCTGGTTACGGCCCAGATTCTGGAACTCCTGGGGCGCGACGACCTGTTCACGAAAGCGGCCGTAGATGCCACATTGCAGAATCTGGACAAGCAGGTGGACCAGATGATGGAGTTCGGCCTGCCCGAGGAAGCGAGGCTCTACCTCGGTATGATGGGCTTCCGCGCCACCGTCAACGTTCACGGCGAGTTGGTGGACCTCAACCTGCCGGTGCAGGAACTCCCCGAAGAGTAGCGCCTGCCCTCGCTGCGGCCGGTGGCCGGGCGCGGCGTCAGTGCCCCAGCAGCCGCACCGAGGCCGCGCGGGGCTGCTCCACCCACCGCACAGCGCCCAATCGGCTTGCGAGCGCCACAACGCGGTCGCGCCGCGCTGCCATCCGCGGCTCCCTCGCTTTCCACGTGCCCTGAACCTGGCGCATGACCAGTTGGCTGTCCCCGCGCACTTCCACCGTAACCTCATGCGCCTGCAGGCCCATCTCGCGAATCCAATCCAGCAGCGCCTCCAGGGCGCGGATCAGCGTGTCGTACTCGGCCTCGTTGCTGGTCATGCGAGCGCCCAGATTCAGGCGCTGCCTCTTCTGCGCGCCATCGGCGTTGCGCATCAACACGAAACTGCCATACCCGGGGCCGGGGTTGCCCTTGCTCCCGCCGTCAAAGACCACGGTGAAGTCCGCCTTGGTATGCGGCAAGCGGCGTGCGGAACGAGGCCGATCACTCAAGCGGCTCATCCTCGTCTGCCGGGGCACGCGCGGGGGAAGTCCCAGGCCCATCCGCGGCGAAGGGCAGCCCGCCGCGGCGCATCTCGTCGTACAGGTACAGCACGTTGGCCCGATGCAAGTGCTGGGCAAGCCCACCTAAAGGCACGCGCGACAGGCCGCATTCCTCAATGTCCAGGGCCGCGATTTCATCGCGCGACAGGCCCATCTCAATCCCCTCCCTGACCCGCGCGCGGACTGTATCCAGGTAGGCGACGTTCGCATTCAGGGCTTCGGGAATCTCACCGCGCAAGAGCACTTCGCCATGCCCCTGCACCAGGTTCTCCAGGTTCAATTCGCCCATCCGCAGGAGCGAACGCTTGTACGCATCCGGGTCGCCCCCAACAATGTAGGGCACCGGCATCATGGCGTCGCTGGCGAAGAGAATCTTCTCCTGCACCAGGTACACGCCCAGCACGTCGTCCGAATGACCGGGCAGGGGAATGATCTCCATGGACTTGCCGCCGATGTGGATGGCCCCGCCCTTATCCAGGGTGATGTCCGGGAAGCGCAGCACTACTTCCATGAGTTGCGGCATGGACTGGCGGTCGCGTTCCAGGAGGGCCGGCCCCTCCTTCATCATGATCGTGCGGCAGATTTCGTGCGCGATCACCCGAGCCCCAGGGAACAGGTAATTGCCGTACACGTGATCGGCATGGTGGTGGGTGTTGATGACATATCGCACGCCCAGCCCACCGCGGCGACGCTCAAACTGCACGATGGACTGCGTCTCCCGCGGAAAGGGAAGCGTGTCAATCAGGATCGCCCCTGCCCTCGTGAACACAAGGCCTGCCGTTACCTGCGCATAGGTATCGCTGGAAAAGACGTAGACGTCATCATCAATTCTCTCGTATCCCATGAGGCACTCTTCCGCTACGGAATTTGCAGCGCGAAGCATAGCACGCAAGCGGCGAAAAGTCAAAGCCCTGCGACGCCCGCCGCATCCGACGGATCCCGCCGCGCTGGGAGAAGGAGCCTTGCCGTGGGATGGCGCTCGCCTCCCATCCTCTGCCCGCTCCCGGGGCGAGAAGGCAGCGGAGCGAGAGGGGGCAACCCGCAGCGTTCGCCGCCCGCAGGGCACAAAGATACCCCGCTGTGCCGTGCGTCTCAATGAGTTTTGAACCTGCTCACGCAGGTGGGAGCCAGCCCGCTGGTTAATGCCTGACCCCGAAGGGTTACTACAGCCCCAGCAGTGCCAGGCCCCCGTCTATTAGGTGTTGGCTCAAAACACTAGGTGAGACTTCACGCACACAGCAGGGTTCTGCATAAATATTACCACAATTCGCCCGATTCTGCAAAAATGCCCGCGCGCCCAGTGCTTCTTGCCCCTGGCGCGCGAAACCGCTATACTTGTACTGGCAACCGGCCCTGCCATGGAGCGCAGAGGGCCAGGCAGAGCCGCTGACGCTTGCCGAAGGAACTGAGGCTGTGTACGCTTTGCTGGTCTGCGATGACAACGATGAAACCGCGATTCTCTCGCTGGTGCTCCAGCGAGTGGGGCTAGCCGTAACCATTGCGAACGACCTGGAGCGGGCCATGCGCAGTTGGGCGCAGCGCCCCGCCGACATGGTTGTCGTCGCGCTACGGGCAGGCGCGCCGCATGAACAGGTGCGGCGTGTGCGCGCCGAGACGGATGTCCCCCTGGCCGTCCTCACGAACGCCCAGGACGAGGACTCGCTGTTCGCGGCGTTTGAGGCCGGCGCCGACGTGGTGTTCAACCGTCCGTACAGTACGCGGCTGCTCCTGGCCCGATTGCGCGCGCTCCTGCGGCGCAGCAGCGGCGTTCCCCTGCTCAGCCTCCCCACCCTTCGCGTCGGCAGCATCACACTGGACCCGTCGTCGCGCGACGTCCAGCGGGAGGGACACCCTCCCCATCGCCTCACCCACCTGGAGTTTCGCCTGCTCTACACGCTCATGATGCACCAGGGTCAGACCCTGCCGACCGAGGCCATCGTGGAGCGCGTTTGGGGCTACAGCGGCGAGGGCGACCGCGAACTCGTCCGGGGGCTTATCAGCCGGCTGCGGGCGAAGATAGAGCAGGACCCCAAGAACCCGCGATACATCCTGACCGTCCCGGGTATCGGCTACAAACTCCAGAACCCCGACGCGTAGCCGCGTGTTGAAATGTTGCGATACCTGGGCGCCCCTGTGTACCATATTGATACACTTCTTGCACACCTTTTACACGCAATCGGGTTATAATGCGCAGGGTATTCAAGAAGGCCTGGCCACAGTTCTGCATACCCTCCAATCCGGGGGAAGAAGCCCAGGCATACCAGCGGTAGCGCAGAGGTTAGCAGAAGCAGGGACAAAACGAGATGCCATCTGTATCGTGCCCTGAATGCGGGGCGACCCTTCCAATCGGCAAGTATGCGGAAGTCGGGGCGAAGGTTGTCTGCCCCCAATGCGGGGCGAAACTTGAGGTCATCAATGCGAATCCGCCGGAGGTGGACTGGGTTTTCAATCCCCCGGCGCCCGAGGAACAAGACAAGGATTGGATTCTACGCGAGCGCGTGCGCCTGATGGAAAATGCCGACAACGACGCCTGAGACCCGCGCTAACGCACCGAGCAAAGTTATCATCAGCATCTTGTAGAGGAGACGACGCAAATGGAAACGATGGCAACGGAGTTTGAGGAGCCCCCCGGTACCGGGAGGCCTCCCCGCCCCTGGGAGAATGTGCCTCCATCCCTTTGGAATGATTGGCGTTGGCAACTCAGCCACCGTCTGAGTTCCATTGAAGAACTCTCACAAGTGATCCATCTGACCCAGTCGGAGCGAGATGCGCTCAGCGCCCCAAATCGGTTCCGGACCGACATCACTCCGTACTTCGCGAGCCTGATGGACCCCGACGACCCGAATTGTCCCATCCGCCGCCAGGTGGTCCCCACGGCCCAGGAACTCGTCCCGTTCGTGGCTGAAATGGAGGATTCGCTGGCGGAAGACGCCCACTCGCCCGTCCCTGGCCTGGTCCACCGGTACCCCGATCGGGTTCTGATGCTGGTAACCACTCAGTGCGCCAGTTACTGCCGCTATTGCACGCGAAGTCGGGTCGTGGGCAATTCGCACGCCCAGTTCTCGCCCGCCGACTACGATCGGCAAATCGCCTACGTGGCGGCGAACCCGCAAGTGCGGGACGTGCTCATCTCGGGCGGAGACCCCTTCACCTTGCCGGTCAAGGTGCTGGACCACATCCTGGCGCGCCTGCGGGCCATCCCGCATGTGGAAGTCATCCGCATCGGAACGCGGGTGCCGGTGTTCCTGCCCCAGCGCATCAACGACGAACTGGTGAACACGCTCAAGCGATACCACCCGCTTTGGGTGAACATCCATTTCAATCACCCGAAGGAACTGGCGCCGGAGGTTGAGCAGGCCGTCAACAAACTTGCGGATGCCGGCATCCCCTTGGGGAGCCAGACGGTGCTCCTGGCCGGCGTCAACGACTGCCCCAACGTCATCATGGCGCTGGTGCACAAACTGGTGAGGAACCGCGTGCGGCCCTACTACCTCTACCAATGCGACCTGGTCCACGGCGCGGGGCACTTCCGCACGCCTGTCGCCAAGGGCATTGAGATCATGGAGGCGCTGCGAGGGCACACCTCCGGCTATGCCATTCCCACCTACGTCATTGACGCGCCGGCAGGCGGTGGCAAAGTCCCCATCTTGCCCAACTACCTGATGAGCATGTCCGAAAGTCGGGTCGTCATCCGCAACTACGAGGGCTTCATCAGCACCTACACGCAGCCCACCGACTACGTGTCGCACGACCCGCGGACGTGCCCCTACTGCCAGGCGCGCCACTCCGAAGGCGGGCAGGAAGGCCTCGCCGGCCTCCTCAGCGGGGAACGCCTGGCCATCGCGCCGGAGGGCTGGGATCACGTGCACCATCGCGAGCAGCCCGTGCCCATCCACTCCATCGCCACCCGTACGGCAGAGGTTGAGCAGCGATGAGGCGGCTGCGCATTGCCCTGCTTTACAACCTAAAGAAACACGTACCTGTGCCCGAGGACGCGCCCGAAGACGCCCTCGCGGAGTATGACTCCGAAGAGACGGTGGAGGGCCTGAAATCGGCGCTGGAATCCGGCGGGCATGAGGTCATCCCACTGGAAGGCGACGAGACCTTGCTGGACACGATCCGCCGCGCAAGACCCGACATCTGCTTCAACATCTGCGAGGGTCTGCGCGGCGAATCCAGGGAATCCCATGTGCCCGCGCTGCTGGAAATGCTGGGCATTCCCTACACCGCGTCCAAGGCGCTGGCGCACGCGATCTCGCTGGACAAGGTGATTGCGAAGCGCATCTGGCGGGATGCGGGTCTGCCCACGGCTCCGTTCCAGGCGTTCTACCTCGGCGATGAGCCGCTGGATGCCGCGCTCGCCTTCCCGCTGTTCGTGAAGCCGTCCCGCGAAGGCTCGGGCATGGGCATCAACAAGCAATCCGTCGTGAAGGACGAGGCGGCGCTCCGCGAGCAGGTGCGCTGGGTCATCCGCACCTACCGCCAGCCGGCGCTGGTAGAATCGTATCTCCCGGGCAGGGAGTTCACCGTTGGGCTCCTCGGCAACACGCTGGCCCCTGGGGAGCGCCCCCTCTCGCCCTTCTACAACGAGAGGGGCTTCCACGTCTTGCCGGTCATGGAGATAGACGTAAGCCATCTTTCCGAAGGGGAGCGGCTGTACACCGGCTACATCAAGTCGGAGATGCCCCTGGGGCCGAAATACCTCTGCCCCGCGCCGATACCCACAGACCTGGAACGCCAACTCAAAGACCTGGCGGTTCGCGCCTTTGAGGCCATCGGCGGGCTGGACGTGGCGCGGGTGGACTTTCGCCTGGGCGCGGATGGCCAACCGTACCTGCTGGAAATCAACACCTTGCCGGGACTGAACCCAACCTACAGCGACATTGTCCTGGCCGCCAGGGGCGAAAACCTGCCCTACAACACCCTGATCCTGGAAGTCCTACGCCTGGCGGCCAGACGCTACGGGCTTGAGAGGGTCTGATGGAGAACGATGAGCGCCCTTGCGGCGTTGCGATTGTGTACAACAAGACAGAATCCCTGGTCAAGGGCAGCCCAGAGGACATCGTGGCCGATCAGGCAGTCATCGCCTGCGCGCACGCCCTGGCCGGTGCCCTGGCGGAAGCAGGTGTCCAGGCCGCCCTGGTGGCCATAACAGACGACGTGGAATCGGCCCTTCTACCGTATCCGGCAACGGAGTGGGTTGTGTTCAATCTGGGAGAAGGGCTGGGCGGACGGCTGTTTGAAGAAGTCCGAATCGCCTGGGCGCTTGAGGCGATGGGCTATCGCTTCACCGGCTCGGATGCGGCGGCCCTTGCCCTGTCCACGCACAAGGCGCGGGCCAAGGAGGCCCTGCGCCGCGCTGGCGTGCCAACGCCCAACTGGCGACTGTTCCGCCACCCCGTGGAAGTTACGCGAGATGCGCTCGGCGACCTGCCCCTGCCGGCCATCGTCAAGCCCGTAGCCGAGGATGCCAGCCAGGGCATAGAAGGCAGTGCTGTGGTTCGCTCCCTCCAGGAAATGCGCGAGCGCGTCGCGTACCTGGTCGGCACCTATCGCCAGGCGGCCCTGGTGGAGGAATTCATCGCAGGCCGCGAGTTCAACATCTCCCTCTGGGGCAACCCGCCCCAAGTGCTACCCCTGGCCGAGGTGGACTTCAGCGCCTTCCAGGACCCGCTGGAGCGCATCGTGTCGTTCTCGGCCAAATGGGTGGAGGATTCGTTCGCGTACACGCATACGCCCGTGGTGTGCCCCGCCAACGTGGATCCGGAGGTCGCCGACCGCATTCGCGGCGCGGCGCTCCGAGCGTGGAGAGCCATTGGGTGTCAGGGCTACGCCAGGGTGGACATGCGCCTGTCGCAGGACAACATCCCCTACGTCATAGAAGTCAACTGCAACCCCGACCTCTCGCCCGATGCGGGCTTCTTCCGCGCCGCGAGGACGGTGGGCTACTCGTATCCCGAAATGGCCCTCCGGATATTAGACATCGCAATGAGGCAAAGGCAAACCTATGATACGTCTCGCCCAACCCGAAGACGGGGACTCCATAGCGGCGATTACAGCCGAAGTCGGAGTCTTCAGCCCGTCGGAGATCCAGTGTGTAGCGGAACTGTGGAATGAATATCTGAAACAAGGCGAGAAAAGCGGCTACACCTTCCTCGCCTTCCACGACGGCGGCAGAACCCTAGGCTACGCATGTTTTGGCCCCCACCCCCTTGCCGAGGGCGTGTGGGATCTGTACTGGATTGCCGTGGATCCCGCCGCACATGGGCAGGGCGTAGGCCGCGCGCTCTTGCATCAAGTAGAGGACATCGTGTCGGCGCAGCAGGGTCGCCTCATCCTCGTGGAGACTTCGGGGACGCCAGCCTACGAACCCGCGCGGCGGTTCTACGAATCCTGCGGCTACCGGTATCAGGCCGTCATCCACGATTTCTACGCGTCCGGCGATGACCTCATTATCTTCGGCAAAACGCTGCGCCCTGTGCCGGCAGCAGTCTGCGCCGCATGACACGAGAGGTTGTGAGATGACATCCCCAAGCCCTCGCCCTGGTCCCAAGCACTTGCCCGCCATAGGCAACCGGCTGCCGGACATCCCCGCAGCCTTCCTTGAGCGGATGCAAGCGCTCCTCGGCGCCGAATTCGCGGAGTTCCGAGACGCGCTAGATGACCCAAGCCCGATCGGTCTCCGCATCAACCTACTCAAGATCACGCCCCAGGCGTTCCAAGCCCTGACCCGCTGGCGACTGGACCCCGTCCCGTGGTGCTCGGCTGGGTACTACCTGCAGGAGGCCGATGTCCGGGCCGGCAAACATCCCTACCACTGGGCCGGGCTATACTACCTGCAAGAGCCGTCGGCCATGGCGGCGGTGGAAGCCCTGAGTCCACAGCCAGGAGAGCGCATCTTGGATTTGTGCGCCGCGCCCGGCGGCAAGGCCACGCAAATCGCCGCCAGACTTCAAGGCCGTGGCCTTCTCGTCGCCAACGACCCCGTGCGGAGCCGGGCCGGCATCCTGGCCGAGAACCTGGCGCGGTTCGGCGCGCGCAACACCGTCGTCGCGTCGGATGCGCCAGAACGCCTGGCCGCCGCTCTGCCCGGGTTCTTTGACCGCGTCCTCGCAGACGCCCCCTGCTCCGAGGAAGGCATGTTTCGGCGCAGTGCCCAGGCGCGCCTGGCCTGGTCGCCGAAGACGGTGGCCGGCTGCGCGCGGCGGCAACTCCTGATCCTGAACCGCGCCGCCGAGATGGTGGCAGGGGGTGGAATCCTCGTCTATTCCACCTGCACCTTCAGCCCCGAAGAGAACGAAGACGTGGTAGCGCGCTTCCTGCTCGCCCACCCGAACTACGAATTGATACCCGCGCACCTCCCTGGCGTGGCGGAACGCGGGCGGCGCGAATGGTGTTCCCTGCCCGAAGGCTGCCGCCTCCCGCTGGAACACGCTGCCAGGCTTTGGCCTCACCGCGTCCGTGGCGACGGCCACTTCATCGCCCTAATGCGCCGCACGGACGAACCCGGGCCGCCCCCGCGCCGCGCCGCCGCGCGAGAAGACCCCGCCGCCGCGCGCGCCTTCCGCGACTTCACCGCCGAGGCCCTGGCGCAAGATCTTCCAGGCACGGTCATCCGCGACGGCCACCGCGTCTTCCTGGTGGCAGACGGTATGCCCGCGCCTGTGGGCCTGCGCGCCCTGTGGCCCGGCTGGCATGTGGGCTTGTTGCGAGAAAGCCGCCTCGTTCCGAGCCACGCCCTGGCGCTGGGGCTGGCCATGTCCGACGCGCGTCGGCGGTTGTCGCTCCCGCCCGACGGCGAGGACACGGCACGCTACCTCCGCGGCGAACCGCTCATAGCCGCTGGGGAGCCCGGCTGGGTGCTGGTCGGCGCGGGCGAGTTCCCGCTGGGCTGGGGTTTCCGCGTCGGAGACACCGTGAAGAACCACTACCCCCGCCACCTGCGCCAGATGTCGCGCACCCCTTCCATTTGACAATCGCGCCCCGTCGCCTAGAATGCGCAAGGCGTCTCGCAATCATTGTTGACAAGGAGCCTTCCGGTGATTCGTGGCATCGGGATCAACGCAGATCACGAGTACATAGACGGGCAGACCTCGGTTCTGGAGGGCCTGCTCCAGAAGTACAAAGCCTGTGGTTTTGACACCGTAGAGATTTCCGTCCCTGGTCTCAACGCGATTCGCGGCGGCGTCCTGATTGAATCCGAGGCCAGGCGCGTTCGCGAGATTCTGGCCGCGCACGGCCTGAACGTAACGCTCCACTGCCCCAACAACCTCAGCCTCATCCGCAACGAACGGCACTATCAGGTCATGAACGCCATCCTGGGCCTTGCCGAGGCCCTGGGCGCCCGACGCGTCGTGTACCACAGCGCGCAGATCGCGCTGCACGCCCCCTATCGGCACCTCGCGCCGCTCCCGTCCGAGGACGAACTCCGCGAGATGTGGGAGCGGGAGACGGAGGCGCTGATCGCGGTGGGCCGCCGCGCCGCGGACATGGGGGTAATCCTCGCGGTAGAGAACCGAGACCCCCACCAGTGGGAAATCTCCGCCCTCGCCATGCACGGCAAACCCGCCGCCGAACTCGCCCACTACCACCAGGGCATGCGCCTGGACCTGCTCGCCCAGCAGATGGAAGCGGTGAGCCTCCCCAACGTGGGCATCTGTCTGGACGTGGCCCATGCGTTCTTGGCCGCTCCGTACTGGCCGGACCCTGACTACCTGGCCGCCATCCGGACCTGCGCGCCCTGGGTGAACCATTTGCATTTCCACGACAACTTCGGCATCACCGACGACATGAACGAATCGCTGGGCGACAGGCTCGTGTTCGGCGAGGCCGACAATCACATGCCGCCGGGATGGGGACGGATACCCCTGGCAGCGGTCCTGGATATCCTGAAGGCCGCGGGCTACGACGGCCTGCTGGTGGTGGAATTGAGGCCCCGCTACCTGCCGTACCTGGAAGAAGTCATCGCCGAAACCAGGCGGCTCATTGCCAAAACCTGGCGAGATGGAGTGTAAGGCATGGGTGAGATTCATACGCCCGACTGGGTCAAAGATGCCGTTTTCTACCAGATTTTCCCAGATCGGTTTGCCACCAGCCCCTTGGTGCGCAAGCCGTCCAACCTGGAGCCGTGGGATTCGCCGCCCACCGTGTACGGATTCAAGGGCGGCGACCTGATAGGCGTGGCCGAACGGCTGGACTACTTGTCGGATCTGGGCATCACGGCCATCTACTTCACGCCCATCTTCCAGTCCACGGCCAATCACCGATACCACACCCACGATTACTACAACGTGGACCCCATCCTCGGCGGCAATGCTGCCCTGGCCACGCTCCTGGAGCAGGCCCATCGCCGAGGCATTCGCATCGTGCTGGATGGAGTCTTCAACCACGCCAGCAGAGGGTTCTTCCAGTTCAACCACATCCTGGAGAACGGCCCCGCCTCGCCCTACGTGGACTGGTTTCACATCAAAGGCTACCCCCTGCACGCCTACGACCCCAAGCGTCCGCCCAACTACGTGGCCTGGGCGGGACTGCGCGCGCTGCCCAAGTTCAACACCGACACGCCTGCCGTCCGCGAGTTCATCTTCGGCGTGGCCGAGCACTGGATTCGGCAGGGGATAGACGGCTGGCGTCTGGACGTGCCGACCGAGATCAACGACGACGCTTTCTGGCAGGAGTTTCGCCGCAGGGTCAAGGCCATCAACCCCGACGCCTACATCGTCGGCGAGATATGGCACGAATCCCAGCGCTGGCTCCAGGGCGACCAGTTTGACGCCGTGATGAACTACCTCTTCACCAAGGCTTGCCTATCCTACTTCGCGGGCAACGCCCTGAATGTAGGCATGGCGCAGCAGGTATGGAGTTACCGAGATTTGCGTCCGCGCTCGCTGGCCGAGTTCGCGGCGGAGATTGACCGTATCCTCGGCCTCTACCATCCCGAAGTCAATTTCGCCCAGTTGAACCTTCTGGATAGCCACGACACGCCGCGATTCCTTACCCTTGCCCGCGGCGATGAGTCGGCCCTGCGCCTGGCCATCCTGTTCCAGATGACCTACCCTGGCGCGCCCTGCATCTACTACGGCGATGAGATCGGCATGGAAGGCGGCCACGACCCCGACTGCCGCCGCGCGTTCCCGTGGGACGAAGTGAAGTGGAATCACAGCCTGCGCGATTATGTCAAGCAGTGCGTGGCGCTGCGGAAGTCGCACCCCGCGCTACGACGCGGCGATTTCCTCCCGCTCCTGGCGCGCGACGACGTGTACGCGTTCGCGCGCAGGCTGGATGCTGAGACGATGATCATCATGCTCAACGCCAGCCGCTCTCCCCGCCCAGTCGCGCTGCAACTGGATGCCACATGGGGCCAGAACCTCACGGTCAAGGACGTGTGGAGCGGCGAGGAGTTCCGCGCCAGCGGCTCCCTCCTGAGCGGCGTGCCTGTACCGCCCAGGCAGGGCCGCGTGCTTGCCGTCGTGGGCTAGAAACAAACAGAGCGCCGCTCGGATGGGCGGCGCTCTGCGTAGAGTCTCACTGCACTACTCAATGCTCCATAGGATGGGCAGGTATCGCCGAACCACCGGGTGGTTCGCCCGCGTGAGAAGGATCGCATACTCCGCTTCCACGTGGATGGCACCGCCCTTGTACTCGCCCTGGTACGCACGCAAGTCCTGCGCCCAGTTCAGGCCCACGAAGTTGGCAATCTCCTCGTAGGCCGGGGCGTATCCCATCAGTTCCCACAGGCCGCCCGGGCTGGCCGAGGGCTGCACGCCGTACAAGTCGTGGCTAACCATCTGCGCGTCGTTGTGGACCGTAGCATCGCCGAGGTGCGGGCTGTGCGGCGGCAAGACCCGCCCGGCGCTCATCCCCATCTCCGCCCCGTCCCGCCACGGGTCGCTCAAGGCCACCTGGTTGCTCACCAGGCACGTGCCCGCGACGGACACGTAGTGCCCACCCAGGCGTCGCCACTGCCACGAACCATGGCCCTCGTAATCCGTTACCCACTGGTACTCCCAGAAGCCCACAAGCAGGATGATCGGCTTGTTCTGCTGAACCTGGTCCGTGAGCCAGATGAGCGAAGGCGACTTGCGCACCTCCACCGTGTAGTCGGGCCACAGGCCCTTCTCGTGGATGTACTGGCCGATACCCAGCGCCAGGCTTTCCAGGTCGGTCCCCTCCGATGTCTGGCCCCTGGAATCCGTGCGCGCCACGTAGGCCAGATCTTCCACGAACTCGCCTTGCCGCATCCCCGGATTGCCCGGCAGGTCCACGTTCATCGGGTCGTGGTCGTCGCGGCGTAACGGTCCCAGCGTGTCGTAGGATTGTACCAGCGGATAGTTGTCGCTGATGATGGGCGGCGGGCTGCCTCCCGTCTCAAACCGCGAGTCGTACCACCAGAGGACGTTCGCCGCAGCCGCCGGCCCGTCGTAAGACCACTTGCCGCTCGGGTTCTGCCAACCCTCCTGGCGCATGTCAAAGTCGGGCACGCCATGCGGAGCGTAGTCCACCCAGCCGCCGGAGATCCAATCGCAGCCGGCGAACGGCGTCCGCGTCGGCGTTGCGGTGGGGCCTGGCGGCGTCGGGGTTGGCGTCGGGCTGGGCGTAGGCGTCGGCGTGCGCGTGGCCGTCGGGCTGGCCGTCGCCGTGGGCGTCGCCGAAGGCGTCAGCGTCGGTGTACCTGTTGCCGTCGGTGTTGGCGATGGAGTCGGCGTTCGCGTTTGCGTCGCCGTCGGCGTCGCGGTGCGTGTCGGGGTCGGCGTGCTCGTCGGCAGCGGCGTCGGCGTCGGCCCCAGGCACACGCCGTCGCGGCGCACCGTGAACGTCTCCAGCACCTGCAATGGATCGCTCTCGTAGGCAAACGCGCCCACAGGCAACGTAAGCACCGTCCCGTGCGGAATGCTGGAGTACAGATGCAGCACCAGGTTGCGCACCACCACTTCGCCGACGCCCACGGTACCCAGATTCCACGAGACTTGGCCGGGGTTCGGCCCCGACACCAGCCCCGCCGAGGAGTCGGCGAAGACCACCAGAGTGTGATTCGGTGGCGTAATCACCAACTGCGCCTGAGTCAGCGGAATCGCTGTGTCGTTGGTGTACGTGATCACGAAGGTGTGCTTCCATCCGGCGCACGCGATGGGACACAGCGGCTCCACGTCCAGCGTGCCCGTCGGCTTCTGCCCTTCCACCGGCACATCGTCGGCGTCGTCCACGTCCCAGTCGGCCGGATCGGTAGAAGGTGCCGGGATGGGTGTACCGTCGCCGTCGCGGCCCGTGGCGTAAACGTGGTTGACGAACGAGACGGTCCCGTGGAAGTCGTTGCCCAGTTGCGCCGCGAACGTCAGCGTCAGCGCCTCGCCGCCGCGCAACGTGGCGTCCAACGGCCAGTGCAGCACAATGCCGTTCACCGTCGGATCCGCCGTGGACGATCCCAAAGGCCAGATCGACTGGGTTGAGCCGGCCACATACGTGAACACGGGCGACGGCAGGGTATCCGTCAGGCTCACGTGGTAGGCGATGCCGCCTCCCACGTTGGTGAGGACGACCTGATACGTGATGACATCGCCCGGATAGATCACGGTCGTCCCCATGCCGCGGCTGATGTCGGTAATGCGCTTGTCAATGACCAGCGCAGGCGTAACGCCCGAGACCGTGGTGAAATCCGTGTCGTCCGGATCATCGTCCTCTGGGTCGGGACTATCGGGCCGAATCTGCTCGCCCGCCTGGTTGAAGCCCGTTACCGTGGCCGTATTGATGTACGTGCGCGCCGCGACGATGGCGCTCGTAACGTGCACATCATAGGTCAGCGTGAGCGCCTCGCCGACAGGCACGCCGCCCAACAAGGTTGCGCCCAGGTTCCAGTTCAACACCACGCCCGCAACCGTCGGGTCCGCCGTGGACGAGCCCGACGGCCACACCGCTACCGTGGAGCCGGGCACGTACACGAAGCCAGGCGACGGCAGCGTATCCGTGATGTTCAGGGAATACGCCGCGCCCGCCGCCACGTTCGTTACCACGAAGCGGTAGCGGATGATGTCCCCAGGCTCCACCGACCCGTCGTAGGGCAGCCCATTCACCGAGACGATGCTCTTGTCCGTTACCAGGCCGGAGTTCTGCGCCCATATCTGGACGTCATCTTGATCGTCCGGATCCGTATCCTGCGGATCCACGCCATCCTTCTGCACCGGTGCGCCGCTGCCGTCCAGCGCGCCGGCGTAGGCCGTGTTCACCATAAACTGGCCATCGGGCAAGTCGGAACCCGTCAGCGCCGAGAAGGTCAGCGTAACCGCCTGGCCGACAGGCACGCCTCCCAGCAGCGTCGCCCCCGTGTTCCAGGTGAGGAGCGTTCCGGCCACCGTCGGGTCGGCGGTGGATGTGCCCGAAGGCGTCTCCAGCACCGTGCTGCCGGGCACATACGAGAACCCCGGCGACGGAAGCACATCGCTCAGCACCAGCGAGTAGGCCGTGCCCAGGCCCACGTTGGTTACCACGAACCGATACCGGATGACCTCATTGGGCAGGATGTAGTCGCGGTTGGGATCGCCCGCCACGCTCACGATGGTCTTGTCGGTAATCAGGAACGGTTCGTTGACCTCCAGATACGCCATGCCGGTGTCGTCGGCGTCGGCATCATCGGGATCCGAATCGGCCACGTCGCCCAGGTCGGCATTGCTGTCGGGTATCTCAGTGCCCGTGCCGTCGTAGCCCGTCGCCTCGGCGTAGTTCGCCAGCGAGACGCCCTGCGTGATGAGGCTCGTCAAGTCCGCCTGGAACGTGAGCGTCATGCGCTCGCCCGCACCCAGCGTGTGATTCAGGTCGTAGGTCAGCGTCTGGCCGGTGCCCGGCGTCCCCGCCACGCTCGGATCGGCGATGCCCGCGCCGTTCAGCGTGGACGTGCCCGTCCGGTACTCCAACCCAACGGGCATGCGGTCTTCCACATCCACGTTGTACGCCGTCCCCGTGCCCACGTTCGTTACCACGAACTGGTATTCCACGCGATAACCCGGCTCCACCGGAGACGTGGTCGGGATCGGCGTGCCGAAATTGTCCCAAAGGTGCAGGACAATCTTATCCACATCCAGGGCCGGAACAAGGGTATCCAGCGTCTCGCTGCCGGTGTCGTCGGCATCCGAGTCATCGGGGTCGGGGTCAAACGTGTCTCCAATGCCCGGATTCGCATCGGGAATCTCCGTGCCGTAGCCATCGTAGCCGGTAGCCTCCGCCGTGTTGGTCAGCGGGACGCCCGCGCGGATAAGGCTCGTTACACGCGCGCGGAAGGTCAGTGTGATGGCCTCGCCCGCCGGTATCGTGGCGTTGAGGTCATAGGTCAGCGTCTGGCCCGTCGCCGGCGTCCCCACAACGGCGGGGTCGCCGATGGGAACGCCGTTCAAGGCGCTGTTGCCCGTTACATATTCCAGACCCACCGGAAGATTGTCCACCACATCCACGCCGTAGGCCGTGCCGCCACCCACGTTGTTTACGACAAACTGATACTCCACCGTGTAGCCGGCTTCCACCGCGGACGGCGTAGGACTAATCTGGGACCCCATGCGGTCGTAGACACGCGCGACCGTCTTGTCCACGTTGAGCGCGGGCACGACGACGCCGATATCCTCGCGGCCGGTGTCGTCGGCGTCGGCATCATCGGGATCCGAATCCGCCACGTCGCCCAGGACAGCATTGGCGTCGGGAATCTCAGTGCCCGCGCCGTCGTAGCCCGTCGCCTCGGCGTAGTTCACCAGGTCCGTGCCCTGGGTTACCAGACTGGTTACCGTCGCCTGTAGCGTCAGCGTCATGCGCCCGCCCGCCGCTAGCGTGTGGTTCAGGTCGTAGGTCAGCGTCTGGCCGGTGCCTGGCGTCCCCGCAACGCTTGGGTCAGCGATGCCCGCGCCGTTGAGCGTGGACGTGCCCGTGCGGTAATCCAGCCCAATGGGCATGCGGTCTTCTACATCCACGTTGTACGCCGTGCCCGTGCCCACGTTCGTTACCACGAAGCGGTATTCAATCCGCATCCCAGGCTCCACCGCCGACGGCATCGGCGAAATCTCCACGCCAAGCCGGTCGTAGATGCGAACGATGTCCTTGTTCACGTCCAGCGCCGGGACCAGCGCGGTAACCGACTCGCTTCCGGTGTCGTCGGCGTCAGGGTCGTCGGGATCGGGATCGCTGACATCGCCCAAATCCGTGTTCTCGCCGGGGATCACTGCGCCCGAAGCGTCTCGCCCGCGGACGTAGGCCACATTGGTAAGCGTCGCGTTAGCCACGATGGCGCTGGTAACATCCGCGCGGAGCGTGAGCGTCATGCGCTCGCCCGCCGCCAGCGTGTGGTTCAGCGTGTAGATGAGATTCTGCCCCTCGACGGACGGGTCGGCTATGGGCGCGCCGTTGAGCGCCGACGTCCCCGCGTGGTACGCCAGGCCCGCAGGCAGCGTGTCGGTAACGTTCAGGCTATAAGCCGTGGCCGTGCCCACATTGGTAACGACGAAGCGATACTCCACCCGATAGCCCGCCTCAACGCCCGTGGGCGTGGGCGAAACCTCCACGCCGTTGCGGTCAAAGATACGGGTAATCTCCTTGTCCACCGCCAGCGCGGGCTTCAGCATGTTCAGCGTTTCCTGATCCTGGTCGTCGGGGTCGGTGTCATTCGGCTGGCCGGTGTCGGCGGGAATCGGCGTGCCTGCGCCGTCCTCGCCTGTAGTCGCGCCGGTGTTCGTGTTCGGCCCCGCGATGGCGGAAGAAGTTACCTGCGCCTTGAACCGCAGGGTGAGAGTTTCACCCGTGGGGTCTCCGCCATTCAGCGTCGCGCTCAAGTCCCACGTCAGCAATTGCCCCGCCACCGTCGGGTCAGCCGTGGACGAACCCGAAGGCCAGTTGGCCTGCGTGCTCCCGGCGACGTACTGCCAGCCCGACGGCATGAGGTCGGTAACGTCCACGTTGTACGCCGCGCCCGGCCCGACGTTGGTAACGACAATCGTGAAGGTTACCACGTCCCCCGCCACGACGGTCCCCGCCGAGGGCTGGCCGTTGATGTCCACCACCGCCTTGTCCATGATCAGCGCGGGCTCCAGGCCCAGCAACTGGACGCGGTCCTGGTCGTCATCATCGGTGTCTTCGGGGTCTTCGGTGTCGGCGGGAATCGGCGTGCCTGCGCCGTCCTCGCCCGTGAACCACACCGCATTGGTGTAGGTCTGATCCGACACGATGTCCGACGTTACGCGCGCGTCAAACCGAAGCGTCAGGATGTCGCCGACGGGGCTGCCACCGACGAGCGTGGCGCCGATCGGCCAATGGAGCACCGCGCCACCGTCCGTGATGGTGGGATCGCCCGTGTACGTATTCGCGCCGCCGTTCCACTCCGCGTAGGTCGTCCCTGGCACATAGACCCAACCCGGCGACGGCAGCGTGTCCGTTACCACCACGTTGTACGCGGTCCCGCGGTCCACATTGCGCACCGTTACCAGGAACGTAACGATGTCGCCTGGCTCCACCGTGCCATCGCTCGGCTGGTCGTTGATATCGGCGACGAGTTTGCTCGTTACCAGCGCCGGCTTCAGCGCCTGGAGCGTCGCATCGTCTTGGTCATCCAGGTCATTGTCTTCGGCGTCGCCGGAGTCCGCGGGAATCAGCGTGCCCAAACCGTCGCGCCCGTTGACCAGGGCCGTGTTCGGATAGAATTGCTCGCGCGCGATGGCCGACGTTACGCGCAGGGCGAAGCGCAGCGTCAGCGCCTGGCCCATTGGGTCGCCGCCGTTCAGTGTCGCGCCGACGTTCCAGCGGAGATAGCCGCCGCCCTGCACCGGATCGCTAGTGTACGAGCCGCTGGGCCACGTGGCCATGGTGGAACCCGCCACGTACTCAAATGCCGTAGGCAGGGTATCCGACAGCACCAGGTTGTGCGCCGTGCCCAGCCCCACGTTGGTTACCACCACCGTGTACGAGACGATGTCGCCCGCCTCTACTGTCGTCGGGTTCAGGATAGGCGTGCCCTGCCGAATCAGCAGCGGGATGCTCTTGTCCAGCACCAGGCCGGGCCGCGCGCCCGTGAGCGAAATGTCATCCGAATCGTCCGGGTCGGTGTCGTCGGGCAGGCCCGAATCGGGCGGGATGGGGACGTCTGCGCCGGTCTTGCCCGCTGCCGTAACAACGTTGGTGTACGTTACGCCCTGGGTTACCGCCGCCGTTACCCGCGCGTCAAAGGTGAGCGTCAGCGCCTCACCGGTCGGCGTGCCGCCCTGGAGCGTCGCGCCGATGTCCCAGAACAGCGTCGCGCCGTTGATTGTCGGGTCGCTGGTGTAGGAGCCGCCGGGCCATGCGGCCAGGGTAGTGCCCGCTACGTACTCAAAGGCAGGCGGCAGCGTGTCGGTCAGCACCAGCGAGTAGGCGTTGCCCGCGCCCACATTGGTAACCACAACGCGGTACGTAACGATGTCGCCCGGCTCGGCGTACCCGTCATTCGGCCCGCCGTTGATGTCTGCGATGGTCTTGTCCACCACGAGGCCGGGGAGCGCGCCAGGGAGCGTCTCGTCGTCCCAGTCGTCGGGCAAATCCTGCCCATAGCCATCCTGGGCCGTGGTATAGGCCGTGTTGGTGTAACTCGCGCCGTCGGTGATGTCATTGCCCACGAGGACCTCAAACGTCAGCGTGAGCGTCTCGCCCGGGTCAATGGTCGCGCCGCGAGGAGGCACATCGGCGAACGTCCAGGTCAGCGGGTCCGCAGCAGAGCCGGTGCCCGTCGGGTCGGTGGTGTACGTGCCCGCGTAGTTCGGCCAAGTCGCCTGAGTGGAACCGGCCTGGTACACGAATTGCGCCAGCGGCGACGGCAACACATCCGTAATCACCACGTTGTACGCCGTCGTCGCGCCCGGGTTGTTGATGCGAATGCGATACCGGATGAGGTCGCCCTGTTGAATGTTGGAGAAGGACGTCAGGACCTCCCCGCCCCGCGTGATTTGGGCGATGTCCTTCGTCAAGTCCAGCACCGGCACATTGCACGTCGCGGCCCCGCTGGCCGAGTTGTTGGTCTCGTTGCACTCCACAATCGTGTTGGCGGGGTCTATGACCACTTGGAATGTGTGCGGCACGCCGGTTTCCAGGGGCCCCGTGTTGTACGAGAACGTGCCGGTGCTGCCCGGGTTGAGGTTGGCCGGCGTCGTGGACAGGGTTATGGGCGCGCCGCCGTCCACGATGATGCGCACCTGTACGCCCGTGGCCGTGTTGCTCTGGTCGGTGTGATTGCGCACCGTCCCAGACACGGTGATGGAGCCATCGGTGTTGCACGTGTACGTAGGCCCGGCCGAGAAGTACAGGTCGGGACTGGTTACGTAGGCGTTGGCGTAGGACGTGTACACCCCACTCGCGCAATCCCTGTCGGCGGTTGTGGTGGGGTCTCCGTCAATGTTGTCGTCGTTATCGCACCCCCACGTGGCGCGGGCGCGATTGCGGCGCAGGGTGGAATTGCAGTCATTGCCCGTGCCGTTGTAGTGAGCAGTCAGGGTTACCGTCTTGCTCTGGCCGGGCCCCAGGTCGTCCAATTCCCACGTAACGCTCTGCCCCACGTTCACAAAGTCGCCGATGCCCGTGGCCGGGTTCGTGGCGGTTACGAACGAGAATCCGTTGCCCAGCGTGTCTTCAATCAGGATGTAGCCCGCCGTTGCAACCGCGCTAGTGTTGGTAACGCGGATGGTCCAGGTAACGTCGTTGTCCGGCAGAATCGCCTGCGTTGTCGGGGTCTTCGTGATCGTGAGGGTCGGATACTGCCACGTCGGCCCCACATTTTGATTCAGCGTGTGCAAACTGTCGCAGCAGTCCAGATACGAGCCGCTCACGTTGAAAGAGCCGCTGCGGATGCACAGCAGATCCACCTGGAAACTGATCGTCGTGGATTCCCCGGGCCCCAGGTCCGGCAAGATGCCCGCGTTGTAAACGAGGCGCGTGGAAGTAGAAGAACTAGGGATCGGATTCGCCGTGCCCGCCACGTAGGCGGCCCCCGATGGCAGCGTGATCGCTACGGCAGGGCTGTAGGCCGTCGCCACAGAGTCGTTGTTCGTGAGCGTAATCGTAACCAAATTGCCCGACGTGCAGGCAGCCAGCGCGGACGGAGCGAACGACGCCACGATGTTAGGTGTGGCGCGAGTTACCGTGGCGCTAGATGTTACCGGCGTGCCCTGGCAGGTGGCCGGCGTGGACGGGTCCTCGTCCGGGTCCCCACAGCCCCACGCCGCCGATACCGTGTTGCCGAGCGACGGGCTGCACGGCGCGTTGTCCAGCGTCGCGTGGAGCGTAAACGTGCGCGTCTCGCCCGGGCCCAAGTTCGCCACCTCCCAAGTTACCGTCTGCCCGACCACCTGACGATTCGGGACAGAGACGCCGCCCTCGCGCAGGTCCACGAAGTTGAACGCGCCACCGAGCGTGTCGGCGAGCGTTACCACTTTTGCCGTAACCGGCGCGCCATCCGTGCCCAGCAGGGCGTTGTTCACCGTAATCGTCCAGACTACGGGCGCGCCGCAGGTGATGTTGCCGGCGGGCGTCTGGACTTTGGACACGGTCAGAATCGGATTGTTCGGCCGGACGCTGAAGTAACTGGTGGCCGTCTGGGTGCGACCGCCGGTCTTGCAGTCGGTGTAAGACGCATAAAATGCCAGTTGGCTCTGAACGAACTCACAGGCCACATCCACCGTGAAGCGCACCTCCACCGTGGTGTCCGGGTCCAGTTTGTCCAGGTAGCCAAACAGGCCGGAATCGCCCTGAGTGTAACTCCACACCAGCGACGTCGGCGTGATCAGCGGCTCGCTGCTCCCCAGGCCCAGCCAGGGGCCGCCGTTGACGCGGTACTCCGCGTTGGGCGCCGCCGCGTAGGTCAGCCCGGCAGGCAACGTCAGGTTGAGTTCCAGGTCAAACAGCGGCGCCAGGCCCGCGTTGCGCACCGTGAGGACGACATCGGTCTGGCCACACGGGTTGATAGGTGTATATGCCATGGACGTAGCAACCAGGTTGGCCGGCGGGAACAGTAGGGTTGAGGAGTCGCTCACCGGCCCGGAGCAGACCGCACCCAGGCACTTCGTTTGCATGGTCAGCACGTTGACATCGTCTTGGCAGCCCACGACATCGGCAATGATGTCCACCTCGCGGAATTCGCCCGGGTCCAGCGACAAGACCCATGACACGCCGTTGATAGGCGTGCCATCGGGAAGTTGATTCGTGTACGTGGTTACACCGGTGGCGTCGCTCCAAACGGCGGTGTTGAAACTCTGGCTGGGGCCCATCTCATCTATGAGTTGCACGGCATGCGCTATCCCCGCACCCGAGTTGATGATGTGAGCATGCCATGCGACTTGTGTACCCGACACCCACTTCATCTCGGGGAACTTGTACACCGTCAACACCGGATCCAGCACAAGGCCCGAATCGCTGGCCGACGTTGAGCATTGCCGATCCGGGCTGGCCACGTCCATGGGAAAAGATGGAGACGCCAGGTCATTGCAGCGGTTGTTATAGTACAGGGTAACCGGTAGCGACGATGTAGACAGACACCGCGCCTGCACGGTTATGTAAAGTTCAGCGGTCGTGTTGCCCCCTGAAAACAGGTCGCCGTAGTTCCACTCGTACCCGCCCGGCACAGGCGTGCCCTCCAGCGGCGACAGTGGCTCAAGCCCGGACCACCCCGTTACCGTGATGATCTCGTAGTTGCTGCTATCCAGGAACAGCAGGGCATCATAGGCGTCCATCGCCGACGTGCGCGTGAGCGTAACCGTGATGACGTATGTGCCGCAAGAGGACACAATGTCCGGGATGCCCGTAACCTCCACGCTCATGGTGGAGCCGTACACCGTCGGCTCCACGACGTCGCGGGTTACCAGCGTGTCCCCCGCCGTCGTACACGGGCCTTCAAACCCTGGATCGCCGGTGATGTCCACCTCAAGCGTGGCAAAATCGTACCACGTGGTAGACGCGCCACACCCGGAAGGATGCGTGTCCAGCGCATACTGGATCACGAGGGTGCTGTTGCGAACACTGGGCGGGAACGTCCCGCCGCTGAAGTCAAACACCAGGTGGCCGCCCACGACCGAAACCGCAACCTGGCTCGTGTAGTCCACGCTGTTGATCAGCACCCGCGCCGACCCGGAGACATACGCCTGGCCCGCAGGCATGTCCTCGGTGAACAGGAGGTCGGTCCACGCGACGTTATCCCAGCGGGCGTTATCGTCAAAGGTGTACGTGTTGGTATAGGTGATGGGCGTGCAATATTCAAAGTCATAGGCGGAGGCGATGGTGCGGCTTGACTCCAAGCCGATGTCGGTCTGCGGGCATTCTATCGCCGTCGTTGCCGAGGCCGATGCCGTGCGGATGCACCCGCAGCAATCCTGCACTGACGCCGTAACCTGGTTAGTGTAGACGTTGCCGCAGAGGTCGCAGCCGCTCTCATTCGTGCCCGAAATGTGGAACGTGGGGCGCAGCGTGGCCCCCGTAGCAGGGTCTATGCCCGTCCAGACGATCTTGCCGTCCACCACGGTCCCGCCATCGGCGTCCAGCACGCTCCAGCCTGCCGGAACCGTATCCGTAACAGTAATGTCGCCGGCCTCCCCTCCCGCGCCGCAGGAAAGGCCCCCGGTGTAACTGACGTTGATCGTGTACTGCACGTCATCGCCCAGGGCCGCGACGCTGGGGCCTGACTTGCTGAGCGACAGCGAGGGCGGCCCGCCGCTGATGCTCAGCGAATTGGTGCGAACCGGCGTGTGGAATACGACACCACAATCATCCTCGTAGGTGGGGAACCAGGTGCGCGACCCTGAGGGCGGCGTGCTGCTGCACCAATTCCCCGCGAACGACAGTTGATAGGACAGCGTGTAGGAGCCGCTGCCCGGAATGTCGGGCAGGATGAACCCAGGCGTTGGCGACCACACGTAACTGGCGCCCGGAGACGTAACCGTTACGTTGTAGCCGGTCAAATCCACGGCCAGGAACACATTCCTCGCCGCGCCCTCGCCCGTGTTCTGCACATCAAAACTCACCGAAATGGAGGGTGAACAATACGGCAGCGCAACGTTCGGCGGGGTGAAGGCAAGCAACGGTTCCTTGAGTCGCAACGCGACGCTGGCCTGCGCTTCCTCGGGAGTCTGACACGTCTCGCCGGTGCACCCCCATGTGGCCCGCGCGATATTGATCAGGTCGCTGCACGATTGCACCGACGTAACCTCGGTGAGCGTAACCGCCTGCCCTGCCTCAATCCGGGCCAGCGCAGGAACCTCGGTGGCGGTCCACACGATCGTATCCGTGCCGTTGTAGGTGCCGGGCGGCGTGGAGGAAACGTACTGCATCCCACTGCCAACCACGTCCGTAACGACGACGTTGGAGATGGGGCCAAGACCGCTGCTCTGCGCGACAATCCGCCACGTGATCTCATCCCCGATAGACGCGGACGGCGACGTGGTAGGCGCGATGGGGACCCCGTTCACGGCAATCGCTTCCTTCGTCAGCGACAGGGCGCCCGGGTTCACCACGAACGACGTGTACACGATGATGTCAGTGCCGCCCGTATAGGAGACGGTCGTCGTGTTATCGCCGGAGACGGCCTCGCAGCCGGCGTTGAATGTGAACGTGGAAGTAACCATCTGGCCCACGCCGACCGTGCCCTTGTTCTCCGACTGCGGCGTTGGCGAAAACCCTGCGGGCATGGCGCTCTGGATCACGACGTTGTCGGCCGGATCCGGCCCCAGGTTGGTTACCGTAACCGTGAACCTGGCGGTGCCGCAGATTTCCACAGGCACCGAAGGCCCCGTAACCGCGACGACGAGGGCCGAATCCTGGGCGATCGGGCCGTCATTGCCGCCCCACGCAGTAGCATTCGGCTGGGGACGCGCATGGGCCATCAGGGTCATCCCAAAGAAGAGCGCCGCGGCAGCGAAGAACACCGCCGCGAAGGCCAGCGCGTACCTGTCCACGTACCTCCGCATAAGCACCTCCCCACAGCAAAGAAGACATAACGGCGGGACTCGCATCGCCCCCTATGATTATAGCACAAAATGTTCTGCCTGTGTGTTACAGTTTGTTCATATAGACCCTCTGTGTCCTATTTTGCGCACCGTTTCACCGCTACAGCCGCCCCCGCGGACGGCTTCGCAGAGGGAAGACCGATTCGCAAAATTGGCCGCCGAAAGCGATTGACATCCGACGAGAATTCGCGTATAATGTATTCGCAGGATGGAATTCTGCATGGCCACAACCAAACACCCGGGACAGACCTCCGACCCACCTTCTCCCACCGGGAGGAGTGGGCGATAGGGTGTGGGGAGCAATCCCTGCGCCTGCCGTGTTTGCAAAGGAGGCAACCGAAGCCCAGTCCGGGCCGACGTTGCCTTTTGTTTTTGACAATCGGATAAGGAATCGGGCAGCGCCCCTGCCCCCACAAATCACAAGGAGGTGTTCAAAATGTGGATCCTTCGGTTGAACATGGCAGACCTGTCCTATCGCCTTGAGGAGGTCCCCGCCAAGTACCAGCAACTGGGCGGGCGCGGGTTGACCTCCACCATCGTGCACGACGAAGTTCCCCCGCTGTGCCATCCCCTGGGCCCGAACAACAAACTGGTCTTCGCCCCGGGCATCGTAACCGGCACCGTCGCGCCCACGTCGGCCCGCGTGTCCGTCGGGGCCAAGTCGCCCCTCACCGGCGGCATCAAGGAGTCCAACGCCGGCACGTCCTGGGCGCAGCACATCGCCAACATGCAGATCAAAGCCATCGTCGTAGAGGGCCAGGGCAAAGGCTACCACTTGGCCCACATCACCTGGGACGAGAAGGCCAGCAAGCCCAAGGTGGAATTCATGCCCGCCAACGAGTACGCCGGTAAAGACCTATACGAGATCTTCCCCAAATTGTACGCCAAGTTCGGCGACAAGGTCTCCATCGCCGGCACCGGCAATGCGGGCGAGTTCGGCTACGGCAACTCCGGCGTCGTGTTCAACGACATGGCGGGACGGCCCAGCCGCTACTCGGGGCGCGGCGGCATGGGCGCAGTCATGGCCAGCCGCGGCCTCAAGTTCATCATCGCCGACCCCAAGGGTGCCCCCGGCGTGGTCATCAAGGACAAGGCGCTCTTTGACGAGGGCCGCAAGAAACTCATTGACGCCCTCCGCACCCACGACATCACCAAGCCCAAGGGCGGCCTCAACACCTACGGCACCGCCGTCCTCATCAACATCCTGAACGAGGCAGGCGGCCTGCCAACCCGCAACTTCTCCAGCGGCCGCTTTGAAGGCGCGGCCAAAATCGCCGGCGAGGCCATCTTTGAGGGCAACAAGAAACGCCTCGGCAAAGAACTTTACAACCATGCCTGCAGCCCCGGCTGCATCATCCAGTGCTCCAACACCTGGCACAAGGCCGATGGCAGCGAGCACGTCTCCTGCGTGGAATACGAGTCCGACTGGTCGCTGGGCGCGAACTGCGGCATTGATGATCTTGACGACATCGCGGAACTGGTACGCCTGTGCAATGCCTACGGCCTGGACACCATTGAGACCGGCACCACCCTGGCCGTGGCCATGGAGGCGGGCGTCATCAAGTTCGGCGACGGCAAGGGCGCCATCAACCTGGTGCACGAGATGGGCAAGGGCACGCCCATGGGCCGCATTCTGGGCGGCGGCACCGCGTTCGCCGGCAAGGCCTTCGGCCTGACCCGCGTGCCCGTGGTCAAGGGCCAGTCCATGCCCGCCTACGAGCCGCGCGCGGTCAAGGGCATCGGCATCACCTACGCCACGACCACCATGGGCGCCGACCACACCGCCGGCTACACCATCGCCCCCGAAATCCTGGGCGTCAGCGGCAAGCAGGACCCGCTCAGCCCCGAGGGCAAGGCCGCGCTGAGCCGCGCCTTCCAGGCCACCACCGCCTTCATTGACTCCACAGGCCACTGCCTCTTCATCGCCTTCGCCATCCTGGACATCGCCAGCGGGTTTGAGGGCATGATGCAGGAGTGCAACGGCGTCCTGGGCACCAACTGGAAGTCCGAGGACGCGGCTAAATTGGGCGCCGAAATCCTCAAGAAGGAGCGCGCGTTCAACGAGGCTGCCGGCATCCCGAAAGAAGCCGACCGGGTGCCCGAGTTCATGAAGTACGAGCCGCTCCCGCCGCACAATCAGGTCTTTGATGTGCCGGACGAGGCCCTGGACTCGGTCTTCGGCGAACTGTAGTATCCCATCACGACCTCCCGCAGGCGTTGCTCTGCGGGAGGTCTGTCTTTGTGGGGACATCCCATGCCCAAAGTGATCGCAGACCAGCAAGGGCGACTGGTTCTCCCGGAAGATTTCCTCCAGCGCCGCCATATCCCGCCGGACTCCGAGTACTGGCTGGACGAGCGCGAGGGCGATCTGATCCTGCACCCCTGCGCCCGCGACGCCCGCAAACTGTACGTGGAACCGACCACCGGCTGCAACCTCCACTGCCGCACCTGCATCCGCAACGTCTGGCAGGACCCGGAATCCCAAATGACCATGGACATCTTCGCGCGCATCGCCGCCAGCCTGGACGAACTCCCCAGCCTTGAGCGGGTCATCTTCACCGGCTTTGGCGAACCCCTCACCCACCCCCACATCCTGGACATGATCCAGGCCGTGCGCGAGAGAGGGCTGGCCGTAACGGTCGGCTCCAACGGCCTCCTACTGGACAAAAGGATGGCTGACGAACTGGTACGGCTCGGCGTAGACCGGCTGGTCGTGTCGGTGGACGGCGTGAAGCCCGAGACCTACGCGGGCGTGCGCGGCGCGATGATCTCGCAGGTGTTGGAAAACATCCGCCACGTGAACGACGCCAAGGCGCGCCGCGCGTCGCTCGTTCCCGCCCTGGGCATTGAGTTCGTCGCCCTCAAAAGCAACGTCGCCGAACTGGGCCTGCTCACCGGCCTGGCCTCTCGGCTGGGCGCGGCCCGCGTCTTGGTAAGCAACGTGTTGGCCTACACCGCAGACATGCGCGACGAGATGCTCTACGGCTACGAGCCGCGCCCGCCCTTCAATGCGGGCGGCTGGCCCGTGTCGCTGGATGCATGGGTTACCTGGGGAACGCTGGAACTGCCCCGCATGCACTGGGGCGCCGAGCGGCGCTGCCGATTTGTCCAAGACCGCGCCATTGTGGTAGGATGGGATGGCGGGGTCTCGCCCTGCTACGCCCTGTCGCACAACTACACGTACTTCGCCATTGACGGCAGGCAAAAGCAGGTAACCCGCTACGTCCTGGGCAACGTAAATGAGCAGTCCCTGGCCAGCATCTGGACGTCCGAGGAGTACGTCCGCTTTCGCAGCGAGGTGCGGGGATTCCACTTCCCGTCATGCCCGGACTGCGACCTGAGAGAAACCTGCGACCTGCGCGAGCGGAACGAAGGATGCTGGGGATGGAACCCGTCCTGCGCGGACTGCCTGTGGGCGCAGGACATCGTGCGGTGTCCGTGAGGTGAACATGCGCGTACATGTGAAACTGTTCGCCGGGTTGAGCCGCTATCTCGCAGGCAGGCCATCGGGGAACCCCGTGGACGTGGAACTCCCCGACGGAGCGACGCTTGAGACGCTCATCCGCGAACTGGGCCTGCCGCCCGATGAGGTGCGGGTGATCTTCGTCAACGGGCGCGCCCAGCCCCTGAACTTCGCACTCAACAACGACGACGAGGTCGGGATCTTCCCGCCCATCGGAGGAGGGTAGAATGGCAAACATCGTAGTGGACGTGTGGCTCTATGGCGCGCTGGCCAAGTACGGCGGAGAGGCCGCCGAGTCCGCGCACGCCAACCTGAAAGTCAGCCTGCCCGAAGGCAGCACCATGGCCGACCTCCTCAAGCATCTCGGCCTCCCTACGGAAGAGCGCGGCATCACCTTCATCAGCGGCAACCTCAGCGCCATGCCCGGCCTCCAGCCCGACCTAGGGCACGTGCTCAAGGACGGCGACCGGGTGGGCATTTTTGACCCCCGCAGCATGTGGCCCTTCCAATATCGGCACGGCGCGGCCATGATCCCCGAGATGGCGCGCGCCATCAACGAGGCTGAGGACCTGGGGCTGCACCACTCGTACCGGGACACAGAGGCGTAGCGCCCCCAATGCTTCAACCGAGCGCATAAGCCCACCGCTCTCGCCGCGGCCGTTCGCCCTCAACAGCAGTCCCACTCCCTCGCCATCCCGCGGGATGACAGATTCGGCTCCCAAGCCCGCTGGAAACCGTCAGTGCAAGGGCATGGGGCGCCCAAAGTACTCTCCATCTCCCCCTTCGCGTGGATTCGCGTTCATCCGCGGTTACCGTCTCGGAAGGTCGCACGTTCGGTCGGCGCTGCCCTCTCGGCGGTCATCGTAGGCCAAGTGGGGCAAATTGCCAATTTGCCCTACGTCTAGCGCGCTCCCTGGTCAGACAGGCCGAAATGGAGACGTGAGCGTTGCATTGGAGTAGCGAGAGTCAATAGTTGACCCTCTCATCGCGATATGCTAGACTGCCCGCAACACAGCAAGGAGCATCAACCCATGTATGAGCAGCCTGGACAATCCTCCGACGCGGGCCACAGCACCTCGCCCTATCGTTCAGTTCCCCGCCGCATCAGGAATCTGATAGCGGCTGCCAGGATGCCTCGCCTGGCCCTCCGCGATGAACAGAAGGCGAAACTCTCATCTGTCGTGTATCTCCTCCTGCCACTCGTCGGTATGTACATCGGCCAGTTCCTCCTCCGCGCCATCCCGCACGCCCAGGTTTGGGGGTTCACCATCATCGCCGCAAACCTGCTCCTCCTCGCCCTGAGGGTCCGGCCTGCGATCCCCCGCGCGCGCACCGACTGGGTGCAGGCCGCCGTTGGCCTCCACATCATGCTGCCCCTCGCCCTCAACCCAGGCGGGTGGAAACACTGGGCGCAGACGTGGCAATTGCTGCTGGTGTGGGGCGTGGCATGCGCCTTCGTCATCGGGGCCGTCGCGCGGCTGGAGCCGCAGGCGATCCGCCTGGGCCTCCCCCGGCCGGAGCCGTTCGGCCGACGCGACTGGCTCATCGTCGCGCTGCTCCTGGCAGGCGCGCTCCTGCTCCGCATCCCGTACCTGGAGACCATCCCCATGGGCGTGGACCCCGACGAGGCGTCGCTGGGCCTGTCGGCAGCAGATGGGGCCGAAGGTCTGGCGACAGACCCCTTCGCCACCGGCTGGGCCACCCATCCCACGCTCCAGTTCTTTCTGAACGGCCTGTTCATCCGCGCCTTCGGCAGGACGTTCTTCGCATTGCGCCTACCCTGGGCCATCGCGGGCGCGCTCATGGTCGTCGCGCTGTATGTCTTGGCGCGAACCTGCTGGGGCCGCCGCGTGGCCGTCATCGCAGGACTCCTGGCGCTGGGGTCCAACACAGCCGTTCACTTCAGCCGCCTGGGGCTGAACAACAACGGCGACAGCCTGTTCATTGCGTGGGTGCTAGCCGCGCTGTGGATCGCCGGGGCCACCGGCAGCGCCTGGGCGTATGCGATAGCGGGGTTCGGCCTGGGGTTCGCCCAGTATTTCTACTTCGGCACCCGCGCCATTCCCTTCGTCGTCCTCGCGACGCTTGTCGTATGGCTCATCGCCGATGGGCGCGGGACGCTACGCTCGTGGAAACTGCTCCTCGGCTTCGCGCTCGTTACGCTGGTAACTGCCGGGCCGCTATTCGGGCACTGGCTGCGAAACCCGGGGAGCATCTCCGAGCACCTGTTCCTGACCATGCCCTTCTCCGACAAGATGCAGCAGTTGTCGGCGCAGATGGGCCTGCCCGAATGGAAACTCTGGTGGTACCAGGTGCGCGATAGCCTCCTGGTCTTCACCGCCGTGCCCGACCGCGGCACATTCTACCATCCGCAGCAGGCGATGCTTCACCCGGCACAAGGCCCCATCTTCCTCATCGGGCTCCTGGCCGTGTTCGCCCGCATCAAGAAGCCCGCCTATCAGGGGCTTGTCGCCTGGATGCTCGTCGTCCTGACCCTGGGTTCGGTGCTCATCACCGACGCGGCCACATTCCACCGCCTGCTCGGCGTCCTGCCGGCGGCCATCTTGGTTGTCGCCATCGGGATAGACGCGGGGGCAGAGAAGTTGGCGCAGGCGCTAGGATGGACGCCCCAGGCAGCCACGCGCATCGCGGCCCTCGTCGCCGCCTGCCTGATCGCCCTGGACATCCACTTCTACTTCGGCGTGTACAACGTCCACCAGGCGTACAAGACGCCCACGCAGGAAGCGGTAACGGTCGCCGCGCTGGACTACGAGCGACACCGCGGACAGGGCGCGTTCCTGCTCTGCACGCACGAGGGAGTAGACGCCTCGGGGAAGGTCTATCATTCGCCCACGGCCTACGTCTCGGGCGACCGCTTCCTGGGCTGCGTGCCCGCCGTGATAGACAGCCTGAACCCCAATCAGCCCTTGCGCTTCTACATCCTGCCCGACCAGGCCGACATTCTGCCCGAACTCCAATCGCGCTTTCCGGGCGGCTCGCTGACCGAATACCGCCGCCGCATGGACGGGCTGCTCCTGCTCACGCGATATGCCGTAGGGTCGGATGACCCCGACCGGTGATCTGTTGAGCCAATTGACGTTTGACACGCTGACGGATTTCCGCTAGTGTGCGTCCACACCGAGCGCGGTGATTTCGCCACACAGGAGGCTACCGATGGCAACGGGAATTAGCCCCAAGGATCCCAACACGGCTTTTCTAATTGAGTTCGTCGGCGGGTTCTTCGGCCTACTCGGCCTCGGCTATTTCTACGCTGGCCGCACCAACGACGGCATCATCCGCCTCATCGCCTGGTTGGTGTATGACATCATCGCGGCGGTAGCCATCTCGCTGCTGCTCGCGCTCATCGTGGGCTTCGTGTGCATCCCCATTCAACTCGTGATCCAAGTCGGCGTGCCCCTCTGGTCGGCCAACAAGTTGAAACAGGAGATGCTGGCCAGCACCCCCGCTATGTAACGCACTTCCGGTAACCGTGCCATCATGAGGGCATAGACGGCTACCCCATCGCGCGCACTACCGCCGATACGTGCCCATCAGTTCGCCCTGCGCCAGCACGTGCCCGGCCATGGCCGCGAGCACTTGCGCCTTGTTCGCGCCCGCCGCCAGGTTCAGCGTCGTGTCCAGCGCATAGAGCCGGAAGAAATACCGGTGTGTGCCGCTGGGAGGGCACGGCCCGCCGTAGCCGAGCCGCCCCCAACTGTTGGCGCCATGGCGGCTCCCGTCAGGCCGTGCTGCGTCGGGTGCGATCCCCTCGGGTAGCCCGCGCGCGTCCGCCGGCAGGTTGTACAGCAGCCAGTGATCCCACACGCCCGCCGGCGCGTCCGGGTCGTCCATGATGAGCACAAGGCTTTGCGTGCCCTGGGGTGGCGCTCCCCACTCCAGCGGCGGCGAGACGTTCTCCCCGTCGCACGTGTACTTGCGCGGAATCTCGCCACCTGCAGGGAACGCCGGGCTAGTGAGCGTCAGCGTCCCGACGGTCGCCCCCGGTGCGGTCAGCGCGGGCGTCGGCGTTGGGCCGCGCTCCCCACCACAGCCCGCAATCACAACGCCCACTACACACGCCAGCAAGACCACTCCCACGCGCATCCTCATCTCCCCTCACCTCCGCGAGACTCAGATAGAATCCAATCCACCGTCCGCCGCATGCGCTCATAGTGGGAGCCGTTCCAGTAGATGCGGCCGCACGAATCGCAGATGGAGAACTCCTCGTAGTACTGTCGCGTCTTCGGCGGCAGGCGGTCTGCGATCGCCCCCTTCGCGACGGGCCGCAACTCCTGGTTGCACACGATGCAGCGGCTGAACGGGCGCACCTGCCCCGCCAGGTCAAACCGCCGGATCACCTCCACCGTCTGATCCTCCGCCCGTGTCGCCCGCACCCAATACCCATGGGTAACCGCGTTCCGCATCAGCAAGCCCTTATCCCGCGTGAGGATGATGCGATTCTCGTCGCAGGCAATGCGCGCGATCTCCGCATCGTCGTAGTCGTTGCGATACAGGCTATCAAACCCCAGCATTCGCAGGTACGTCGCCAGCCTGCCCAGATGCGTGTCCAAGATGAACCGCGGGTTGCGGAGCGGGCGCGGGCGCAGGCGAATCACCGGCGTAATGTCCAGCGATTCAAACACGGGATACACGCTGATGCGGTCGCCGTCGGACACCGGATGGGCGAAGTCCACCGAGACGCCGTTCACGAGGATGAGATCCACCTCGGCATGGGGCACGCCGGCGGATTCAATGACGTCCTTGACCGACGCGCGGTCGGCCGCCAGATGCTCAAACTCCACCATCCGGCGCTCGGGCGGGAGAAAATCGTTCAGTTCTGCATAGAAGCGGAGGCTCACGCGCATCATCGGCCACCGCCATCCCCGCGGGCCGTGGTTGAAGCGACCCAACCGCCGGCCCGCGGGGCACTTTCTCTACGCCAGGTAGCCTTCGTAGATGAACCGTCTCGTTCGCTCGGCCACCTGGGCCGGATCCACCGTAACCCGCGCGACGCTGCTC